>NZ_DFQK01000012.1:0-48691 GCF_002377745.1 Exiguobacterium sp. UBA3491 | reverse complement strand
GAGATTAGGGAACTACCTAAAGGTGAAGCTCTTTTATAAGAGTTTCACCTTTCTTATTTGAAAAATCAGGAGGACCACTCATGCGTCTACTCACACTAAACTGTCATTCATGGCAGGAAGAACAGCCACTCGAAAAATTAAACCAGATCGTTCAACAAATTCTCGCTCAAGATTATGATGTCATCGCACTACAAGAAGTGAGTCAATTGATGGACACACCGATCGTCTATGACGATGTGCGCAACGATAACTTTGCCTATTTGATCCAGCAAGCGCTAAAAGAACAAGGTCAAACCTACTCCCTCGTCTGGGATTTTGCTCATATCGGCTATGATAAGTATGAAGAAGGACTCGCTCTTTTGACGAAACATCCAATCTTAAAATCGGACAGTTATTATGTCAGCCGCAGTCAAGATACATTCGATTGGAAATCGCGAAAAATCGTCCGCGCGACGATCCAAGTCGACGGTACACCGATTACGTTCAATACATGCCATCTTGGCTGGTGGGCAGATGAAGTCGAACCGTTCCAGGAACAATTCAATCATTTGATGGCTCGGATGGACCCACTCGAATGGACATTCTTCCTCGGTGATTTCAACAACGATGCCTTAGAACGAAATACAGGTTATGACTTTATGATGCAACGAGGATTGCACGACGTCTTCCTACTAGCTAAGGAAACGGTCGGAATTGAGACGATCAATGGCAACATCGATGGATGGGAAGACAATCAACAAGGATTGCGGATTGATCTCGTCTTATCGAATCGGAAAATTGACGTTGAACGCGTCGGTGTCGTGTTTGATGGGATTCACGGTCCCGTCGTTTCCGATCACTACGGGGTTGAGGTCGATATTCAGATTCAAAAAAATGAATATTAAGTATTGACAACGCTTTCTTTTCTCCTTTAAGATGAAATCAAATCAATAGTGCGGATTGTGACAGTACGGCTGGCAAGACCGAAATGACACCTCGTTAGGAGAGGTGTTGTTCGGTCTTGCCTTTTTTTGTCTCATTCAGCACGTTTCATGAAAAAGGAGGACTTTTCCGATGGATTATCAACAAACTGCTAAACGTGTGCTCGAACTCGTCGGCGGACGTGAGAACATCATCACTGCCGCTCACTGTGCGACACGCTTACGCCTTGTCTTGCATGACGAATCAAAGGTTGATCAAGCAGCACTTGAAGATTTGGATGGTGTAAGTGGCGCCTTCTCGAGCTCTGGTCAATATCAAATCATCTTCGGGACCGGTACCGTCAACAAGGTATTCGCTGCGTTTGCACCACTCGCTGGTGTGAAAGTCGATGGAGAAGAGCCACTCGACGTTAAAAAGGCCGCATCGCAAAAATTAAACCCGTTCGCCCGTCTTGCCCGTTCGCTCTCGAACGTCTTCGTTCCACTCATTCCGGCAATCGTCGCAGCTGGTCTCTTGATGGGATTACTCGGCATGATCAAGGCATTCGGTTGGGTCGAGGGCGATTCGCCGATCGTTCAACTACTTGATATGTTCTCGTCTTCAGCCTTCATCATCTTACCGATTCTGATCGGTTTCTCGGCAGCTCGTGAATTCGGTGCAAATCCGTATCTCGGTGCCGTCATCGGGGGAATCATGACACACCCGTCCCTCTTGAATCCATGGACACTTGGGAACAGTGATCCTGAAGTCATGAAATTCCTCGGAATGAACATCGAGTTAATCGGATACCAAGGAACGGTCTTCCCGGTTCTCTTAACTGTCTGGGTCATGGCAAAGATTGAACAACAAGTCCGGAAACGAACACCCGAGACGCTCGACTTACTCGTCACACCATTCGTTACGGTCCTCGTCACTGGTTTCCTGGCGTTGATCGTCATCGGTCCAATCGGAACGTTGCTCGGGAAAGGAATCTCATTCGTACTCGTCTTCTTCTACGAACAGTTCTCAGTCGTCGCTGGTCTCCTCTTTGGTGGACTTTACTCGACGATTGTCATCACTGGGATGCATCACAGTTTCCATGCAATCGAAGCAGGGTTACTTGCCGATAAAAGTATCGGAAAGAACTTCCTTTTACCGATCTGGTCGATGGCGAACGTCGCTCAAGGCGGTGCCGGACTTGCCGTCTACTTCTTGACAAAGAACGTCAAACTCAAAGCACTTGCCCTACCGTCTGCGTTCTCAGCCTTTCTCGGTATCACGGAACCTGTCATCTACGGCGTCAACTTACGTCTTGGAAAACCATTCATCGGCGGTGCAATCGGTGGTGCGATTGGTGGCGGTTATGTCGTCTTGACGCAAGTCGCGGCGAACGCCTACGGACTAACTGGAATCCCGATGATCGCGATCGTCGCCCCGCTCGGTGCAACGAATTTGATCAACTACCTCGTTGGATTCGTGATTGCGGTCGTCACTGCTTTTGTTTCGACTGTCGTTTTGATGCGTCTTGATTCACGCAAACAAAAAGAAACAGACATTGCTGCTTAATCCTTCATGCGACCAAACCGGGTCCACTGACTCGGTGGTCGCATTTGTCGGTTCGCAAAGCGTCTACGTTCGCTTTATAATAAAGAAAAGACTGGAAAGGAGGACGTCAGGCTGATTATTCATAAAATCCTCAACAACAATGCAGTTGTCGTTAAAGAAAATGGACAAGAACGCATCGTCATGGGACCCGGTATCGCCTTTGGAAAAAAGAAAAAAGATCCGATCCAAGCGACGAAGATCGAAAAAATGTTCATCCCTTCGTTTGAAAATGCGGAACAGTTCAAAGAGATTCTGACGACGACACCACTTGAGATCATCGACTTATCCGAACGCATCATCTCGCATGCAGAAGGTGAACTTCAGACGCCGTTTCATGACTATATTCATGTCAGTCTGACGGATCACCTCGCTCATGCCGTACGGCTAGCACGTGAACAACTCGTCGTGCATAATCGACTAGCGGAAGAGATTCGTCTTTTATATGGACCGGAGTATGCGATCGGAGAATGGGCAGTCCTTGAAATCGAACGCGCGTTACAGGTCACCCTCCCTAAAGAAGAAGCAGCGAACATCGCGCTTCACTTATATAATGCACGCCAGACTCATCCGAACATGGCAACTGCTTTGCAGACGGTGACGTTACTCAATGAACTGCGCGAACAGATTGAAGTCTTTTTTGGACAAACGATCGAGACCTCATCGATGACGTATTATCGTTTCTTCACGCATATGAAATTGGTCCTCGCCCGAATTGAACAAGGAGAAACCTTACACGACATGGATGATGTGATTTTATCTGCCGTCAAAACACGTTATGCCGAGGCTTATGCCTGTGCGAGTCAAATGGGCAATTGGCTGACTGTCGAACTCGATACACGTGTACCTGAATCAGAAATCGGCTATATGGCTTTACACATCGAACGGATTCGTCCGGATCTTGAAAGGAGTTCTACGTATGAAAATCTTTAGTTTGGGGGAAGCATTGATTGATTTGATTCCTCTTGATGCTGAAAACATGACGTTTCAAAAAAATCCTGGGGGTGCTCCTGCCAATGTCTCTGTCGGACTCGCTCGATTAGGCGCTGATAGTTATTTTCTTGGAGCTGTCGGTGATGATTCGATGGGGCACTTCTTGAAAGATACGTTACATCATTATGGTGTTCGTACCGATCATCTCGTCCATGATTCAACACAAAAGACAGGTCTTGTCCTCGTCACGAATGGGCAGGATGGCGAGCGGTCATTTGAGTTCATCAATGCGGAACGCGCTGATATGCAATTCCACGAAACACATGTCCCGGAGGATTTCACATCCGTCGATTTATTACACATCGGTTCGATCTCTTTAATCACTGGAGAATCCGTCAACGCGACACGAAAAGCCATCGCACGTGCAAAAGCACACCAAGTACCGGTTTCTTACGATCCGAACTTACGAGAGTCGTTATGGCCGAATCTTGACGAAGCACGGACGACGATTCGGTCTGTCCTACCGGATGCACAAATCGTCAAACTTGCTGAGGAAGAATTGACGTTTCTAACTGGACAAACGAATCTTGATGACGGGGCTGCTGAATTGTTAGCTGAATATCCGATTCGTCTTCTTGCCATCACGCGAGGAAGTGAAGGATCGATTCTCTATACGGATCGTGCGATGGCTGTCATCGATGCGATTACGGTCGACGCAATCGATACGACAGGAGCTGGAGATGCCTTCATGTCCGGTTTACTCTACCAGTGTGCGTTACGCGATTTTTCATTTGATTGGTCTGAAGATGAACTTCACGACATCGGTCGATTCGCTGCGATTTCAGGCGGACTTGCTGCTTCCGTCAAAGGCGCGATGGCTGCTCTGCCAACGCTCGACGAAGTCGCTCATCGCTTGAGTTGAATCGATGACTCAGTAAAAATAAGGATGGAGAGATTCCGGACTCAATGCCGAAATCTCTCCATCCTTTTCGTTTGATTGATGAATCGATTAAGGTGTATCGATAAATCGTTTGATTTCATCTAATGACTCATCCTGTTGTTCTTTTGACGTTAACGGGCTGCTATTGTCCCCTTTTTGTCGACCGTACATACCAAAGTTCGCATGGTTCCCTTGCTTGATTTCATGGAATACCGCATCTTTTCGAACGTCCTGTTTACTTTTTTCGATATCAGCGACTGGTAAGACACCATCTCGTCCACCATAAATCGTCAACGAGGGCACATCAATCGAATCAATCGGATAGGACGCGAGGAAAACGATCCCCTTAATTTTTGGATGTTGTTCAACGATCGTGGAAGCTGCGCTTCCACCGAGCGAATGCCCGATCAGATACCATTTTTTGATTTGCGGATATTCCTCGATGATATCGAGTCCTTCGTTTGAGTCAAGCAACGCAATCCGAAACGGTAGCTTCGGGATGACGACGAAGTGCCCGTCTTTCGCTAGTTGCTTACCGTAATAACTGTAGGCCGCTGCATCGACTTTTGCCCCTTGATAAAAGATGAATCCGACATCACTCGTCTTCTTTCCAAATGTCAGTTCACGGGGTGTATCTGTCTCCACGTAAGACTTCGCTTGCGTAGAAGCATCATAGTCGAATTGTGCCCAAATCATGAAGGCAAATACGAGCAGTGCCAACAGCGCAGCAATCGTTCCAATGATTCTTATACTCCATTTTTTCATCTCATTCCCTCCCGTTACCGTTATACCCCATATTATGTGTTAAATCACATATGAAAACAAATATTAGAATTTTCAGTCATTGTAAGCATCCCTATCTCTTTTTCATGAATTGGTTTAAGATGAAACCAATATTGTTTTTTCGAAAGGAGATTCACGTTTTGCCGCGTACCCTTGTGTCTACGATTCAATGGTTTTTATTCATCATCTGTACTAACATTGCCCCGCCCCTTGCCATCGCAGCATCGTTTGAACTCTCGGGTGCCGAGACGCTTTCCTTCTTATCTCGTTGTCTATTCGTATTTGCCATCTTAAGTCTCTTTCAAGTCCTGCTCGGACACCGTCTACCAATCATGGAAGGTCCTGCTGGAATTTGGTGGGGTGTATTTGCCCTTTATTCGTCGATTGGTGTCACATTGTACGGCAGTTATTCAAACACTTTACAGTCGCTTGGATTCTTACTCCTACTCAGCGGTATCATCTGTATCGTCTTGACGATGACGGGTGTCTTACGGCGCTTAGTCCCTCTTTTTACACCGCAAGTCATCGGTGTCTACATGCTACTGCTGTCGGCACAACTGTCCGGATCCGTCATGAAAGGATTGCTCAATATCGAGGATGGACGAATTCAAGTATTACCTGCCGTCATCTCGATTCTGACGGTCTTGATCTCGCTTTATTTAGAACGAAGTGATCGCTTACGCCAGTACGCTTTATTAATCACGCTACTCGTCGGTTGGAGCATGTTTGCATTGATCGGTCGTGCCGAGATGCCAAGTTTCGATGGTCCACTGTTCACTTTACCGAGTTTATTACCGTTCGGCGGTATTCATGTCGACTGGAGCTTATTACCGACAGCTCTCATCATCTCGTTGTTGTTAATGACGAACGTCTTAGCGAACATCAAGGTCATCGAACGGATCATCAGTGCCAAGCGTGGTGAAACCGTCAAAGGACAAGTCGGAACAGCTGGTATCACGGCTGGTATCGGACAACTCTTCGCTGGTCTGTTCGGTACGGTGGGGCCTGTCGCCATTTCCGGAACGGCTGGGTTCATTGCTTCAACAGATAACACGGACCGCAAAGCGTTCGTCTATGCGAACATCACGTGTCTCTTCCTCAGTATCGTGACACCATTCGTCGGATTGATCGCTAAAATCCCCGTCGCTGTCGGTTATGCGATGGTCGCACCGATCGTTGCCGGGATGGCGATCATCGGCGTCACGGAAGCAGCCCGCGACTTGAATCGTCAAACGGCGATGATCACGGTCGGTCTCCCGGTCCTCGTCGGCATCGGTGCGTTGTTACTACCGAAAGGAGCAACGGCCGATTTACCGCCACTCGTGACGACCCTGATGTCAAACGGTCTCGTCCTCGGAACATTGGTCGCCTTGCTCGCAGAAGGGTTACGCCATATCCGGACGAATGATTAATAAAAAGACGCTTTCTCGATCGAGAAAGCGTCTTTTTTCATGCATCAGCGAATACCGCGCATGTATTTTTGAAGTTTTGGTGCGAAAGCGAACAAAAGTAATCCGAAGATGACGGCAACGATACCCGTGATACCGAAGTACAAAATCTCCGTGTCATTCGTGTAGTATTTAACGATTTGTGCGTTGACCGCTTGACCCGTTGCGTTCGTCAAGAACCACAGACTCATCGTTTGCGCTGAGAAGGCAGCCGGCGCCAGTTTTGTTGTTGCCGATAGACCGACTGGTGACAAGAAGAGCTCACCGATGACGACGAGGAAGAAGCTCAGTGCAAGCCAGAGTGGACTAACTGACGTCTCCACACCGAACAGGATACCTGGTAGTGTCATGACGATGAACGAAAGTCCAGCGATCAGAAGACCAAACGAGAACTTTTGCATCGTCGTTGGTTGACGGTCACCGAGTTTGACCCAGAAGCTCGCAAAAACAGGTGCTAACACGATGATGAAGAGCGGATTCAACGATTGGAAGAATGCCGGTTGAATCTCAAATCCTAAGAATGAAAGGTTCGTCCGTTCACTTGCGAAGATGGAGAGGACATATGAACCTTGTTCTTGGATTGCCCAGAAAATCGCTGCTGCGATGAACAACGGAATATACGCAATCAAACGTGAGCGCTCATCATCCGTGATCTTTGGACTACGAAGCATGACTGTGAAGTAAGCGATCGGAATCAAGATCCCGAGAATCGTGACCATTAGAGTAAAACGAGAAATCGTCAACAGTCCTGTCATCGATGCAACGACACCGAGTACCGCAACGACGACAACAACGATTGATGCGATCGTGATGAAGCGTTTTTTCTCGTCCCCTTTTAATGGGTTCAAGACGTACGTACCCGCTTGACCAAGGTTTTTCTTTTTCGTCAAGACGAAGACGACAAGTCCTGCGAACATCCCGATGGCAGCGAGTGCGAAACCAGCGTGATATCCACCACGGTCAGCCACTTCACCAACGACGAGTGGTGAGAGGAATGCCCCAGCGTTGATCCCCATGTAGAAGATACTAAAACCAGCATCGCGGCGGTTATCCGTCTTGCTGTACAAATCACCGACGATATTCGATACGTTCGGTTTCAAGAAACCAGTACCGATGACGATGAGTCCCATCGAGATGAAGAGGGCTGTAATGCCTGCTGGTAAAGCAAGGACGATATGTCCTAACATGATCAAGATACCACCATAGAAGACGGTCCGTGACGTACCGAGTAAACGGTCAGCTACCCATCCCCCAATGATCCCTGACATGTAGACGAGCGAACCATAAACGGCCATGATTGACGCAGCTGTCGTCTTATCGATACCTAGACCACCGTTGGCAACTGAATCGTACATGTAGAAGATAAGGATGGCACGCATGCCATAGTAGGAGAAACGCTCCCAAAACTCAGTGAAGAAGAGGGTGAACAACCCTTTCGGATTCCCGAAGAATCCTTTTTGCGGAACGGTCTTGTAGACCTGATCGCGATCAAACTCTGCCATATGATCGGCTCCTTTCATCAATCCTAAATAAGTGCATAATCCATCATCTTTTCCCGCTTTCCCCAAACGATAAGCGTGACGAAACAGATAGGATACGAATACACTGTTTTGCCTGAATTGTCTCACTTCTTTTTTTATATATGAGACAGCACTTTACCATTCAACCGCAAATCATTTGACGAGTCAAATATTATTTACGTTACAAGAATAACAAAAAGAGCAGTCGACTACTCGACTGCTCAGGATTGCATCTGTTTCGATTCGATGATTGTAATTCCAGGCGGTGCATGTAATGTTTCACGTATCATCGCCGCAGCGACTTGACCAGCTTCGATTGGAGCAATGGCGCTCCGCTTCAACAAGGGGCGTAAAACCGTCGAAATTTTCGCAGCCGCTTGTTCGCCTAAGCGGAATTCATCTCGATCCCCTAATAACAAGGATGGTCTAAAAATCAATAACGCGTCATACCCCAGTACACGTAATCCGTTTTCCGTGTCCCCTTTTACACGATTATAGAAGGTTTTGGCATTCGGATGGGCACCGAGCGCCGAAATTAAGGCAAATCGTGTCGCCCCGAGGTCTAACAATTCACGGCCAAGTTCAATCGGATATGTGTAGTCAACCAAACGAAATGCCTCTTGCGATCCTGCTTGTTTGATCGTCGTGCCCAGTGCACAATAGACATGGTCGACGACAGGTAATTCGATTTCTGTCACACGATCAAAATCAATCACCCATTCTTCAAGTTTCGGATGAAAACGGCGCATCGGGCGGCGAACGAGAACATGTACCTCGCTATATGCATCTTCTGCCAACAAACGATCCACGAGTTCTTGTCCGACTAGACCAGATGCTCCTAAAATTGCTGCTCTCATACGTTTCTCCCTCCTTCATGCTGTCGACCAATTGGTACGAAATAGGAACGGTTTCCAGTGATCCGTTCTCCGGCACGTACACCAATCGCACTTGGTCTTCCTCCTAAAATAAAGACACCATACATATACGCGACTTCTCCCTCTTCCTGAAGTGAGTACGTCGGTAGTTCTTGATACGCTTGATAAACAGCCGGTTGATCACGAAACGTATGCTGTTCGTTCTTTAACATGATATGTCCGTGTCCATCATGGACCGTCACGGTATCTCCCTCACGCCCGAAAATCGGTTTTTTAACGAATGATCGCTGGCTTGAAATGAATGGATCAGCGGATAAGTACGTCGGTAAAAAATAACGCGCAATCGTCATGTGGTCCGTTTCGCTCAAGTACGGATGATTGGCTTCATGCAACATCCAGATCAATGCAAGAACCGACTTAGCTTGCATTAAAAAGGCAGACGGCGGGTTGATGATTTCGAGTCGACCCGTCTCGACGAGTTGCAGGAGTAATTGTCCTAAATTTCTTCCGTCCTCATCCCGGTCAAGTAAGGCCATCTCGATCGGAAAGGTTTGACGATATAAGATATCGATTCTTTTACCAGCCTCATCGTACAGACCTTCTTCCGGACGAATCTCTAATGCATGAAGTGGACAATAGGTCGCATCACTCCAAAACGACTGCAAATACTCAGCCGTCAATCGATCCTCGATGTGGTCACCATGTGAGGTGAAGACGACATGCGGATGCTGTTTCGTCCGATGTATCGCGGCTTCGATCGCACGACAGACAGTTGCCTTCAGCCATTTGTTTTCCCCATCGTTGACCCGTTCAAAACCTTGTTTTTCCGCTACGACATCATTGACTTCAAATACTTCTTTAATGAAAGTCGGCGTATCCGCGTTCCATTCCATGAGTGAGATACGATCTGCCGTCGCAATGAAATCAAAGCGTCCGATGACGGTCAACGGTCGCATCGTCTCGAGTCGTAAAAAAGCGAGACTCTCAGACGGGAAGCCAAGCTCTAGCAGTGCCTCATCATCCATCGATCGAAGAATCGGAAGTACTTTTTCAAATATCTTGTAAACTTCTTGCGCCGCGATATGCAGTTGGTCGATTCGTTCTTCCGAGATGGGCATGATTTCCGTCACAGCGTACGGTTCCCCGTCTAGCACATCCCAAAAACGATCGATGTCTCCGTAAAAGGTTTGTCGTCTACTCATCCGCCGAAAAAGCCGGAAGATGAGCCTGTTCCGAATCCCTTTGTCTTCGTGTTATAACTCTTTACTTCTTTTGATTTCGGCGTATACCCTTTTGTTCGCATCGCACTATGCATCAAGGCACGTGAAGCGAAATAACTACCACCCCAGTAATAGTAGCCTGAATGAGTCGACGAACTATCATCACAGTACCAGACACCTTCATCGTTATCATACTCATAGTCATCACAATCCGGATCATCTGGTCGTTCCGCTCGTGCATCATCCGATCCACACCCACTCAGTGTCGTTCCGATCAACAGTGTTGCAGCTAGTGTCGCTTGTTTCATCCAATTCACCGTCTCAGTCCCCTTTCCTTTTACTCTCTTTATGGATAGTATACGCTTTTTTGGAGAGAAAAGTTTCTTTGTTCTGCCGGAACTTTTTTTCCTTGAAGGTGGTAATAGTATCTATAGAATGAAAAGGAGGATTTACGCATGTCACTTGCCTACTATGTTGAAGAAAATGGTGAATTCCAGCCGATCTATCAATATGATCGCTATGCGATCGAACCGGAAGAGATCATCGCCCACCAACTCTGTGAATTCCATATCATCGAAGGACATCAATACGAGCTTCGTTCCAATGAGATGGCAGGTGATTACGATCAATTGATCGTCGATCATATCAAGGCATCACCGCGTGCGACAGAAGAACGCGTTTATCCACCGCACCAAATTCATATCGAGTTCAGACAGTATTTGTCCGACAGCGCTCAACCGCTCCTAAAGACATCAACGGTTCCGAATCACATCCAAGCGATGCGTTTTTTGATCAAAGACAAGATCGAAGTCGAAGGCCACGGTATTTTTGAGCGTGACAGTTGTGAAATCGATATCGACCGGAATTGTTACGTCGTCTATCTCGCCGATACACTTTGAGATGTAAAATCAGGTCTCTTCATTTCCAAGAGACGTTTTTTTTGGCATACTAGAAAGTAAGAACGAATCAATCGAGGTGAACGAACATGAGTGAACAACCAAAAAAACTATCGTTGCAAGAGGCAATGATCGAACGCTTGAAAGCAAAAAAACAAGCGCAAACAAAACGTCCGACTGGCTTACAAGGAACACAAACGAAACAATTGACGAGCCAACAGACGAAAAAAGCAAACAACCAGAAAAAACGGACAGGCGTCTAAGTCACAGGAATTCATGAAATAAGGAGTAATTATGAGTATTTTAACGGTATCTAACTTAAGTCACGGATTCGGTGACCGCGCCATTTTCGAAAATGTCTCCTTCCGCCTGTTAAAAGGCGAGCACATCGGTCTCGTCGGTGCGAACGGTGAAGGAAAATCGACGTTCATGAACATCATTACGTCGCAACTTGAGCCAGATGAAGGAAAAGTCGAATGGGCGAAGCATGTGCGCGTCGGCTATTTAGACCAGCACGCTGTCCTTGAAAAAGGATTAACCATCCGCGATGCACTTAAAGGTGCATTCCAGTACATGTTCGACATCGAACAGGAAATCAATGATTTGTACGGTAAAATGGGCGAAGTCGAGCCAGAAGAACTTGAAAAGATGCTCGAAGAAGTCGGCGTCTTGCAGGACATTCTGACGAATAACGACTTCTATACGATCGATGCAAAAGTCGAAGAAATCGCGCGCGGTCTTGGTCTTGATGAAATCGGACTCGACCGGGATGTACAAGAGCTCAGTGGTGGACAGCGGACGAAAATCCTGCTCGCCAAACTCCTTCTTGAAAAACCAGACATTCTCTTACTTGATGAGCCGACCAACTATCTCGATGTCCAGCATATCGAATGGTTGAAACGCTACTTGAATGAATATGAGAATGCGTTCATCTTGATTTCGCACGACATTCCATTCCTCAATAGCGTCATCAACTTGATTTATCATATGGAAAATCAAGAATTGAATCGTTATGTCGGTGATTACGACAACTTCGTTACGATCCATGAAGCGAAGAAAAAGCAACTCGAGTCTGCGTTCAAGCGTCAACAGCAGGAAATCTCTGAGTTGAAGGACTTCGTTGCTCGGAACAAGGCACGTGTCTCGACACGGAACATGGCGATGTCACGTCAGAAGAAGCTCGATAAGATGGATGTCATCGAACTTGCGCAAGAGCGTCCAAAACCAGAGTTCCACTTCCTCCAAGCACGGACACCAAGTAAATTGATGTTCGAAGCAAAAGGTCTCGTCATCGGATACGATGAGCCACTTTCGCGCCCTCTTGATCTGACGATCGAACGTGGGCAGAAGATTGCGTTGCACGGTGCGAACGGAATCGGGAAATCGACGTTGCTCAAGAGTTTGCTCGGTGAAATTCCAGCTGTCTCGGGTGTCGTTGAGCGAGGCGAGAACTTGCATATCGGGTACTTCGAACAAGAAGTCAAAGAGAAGAACTCGAATACATGTATCGAAGAGATTTGGAATACGTTCCCGTCTCTGACACAACAACAAGTCCGTGCCATGCTCGCGAAGTGTGGTTTGATGACGAAACACATCGAATCGAAAATCGAAGTGCTCAGCGGTGGGGAAAAAGCGAAAGTCCGTCTTTGTAAATTGATGAATACGGAATCGAACATCCTCGTACTCGATGAGCCGACGAACCACTTGGACGTCGAAGCCAAAGAAGAATTAAAACGTGCGTTACAAGAGTATAAAGGAACCGTCCTCTTAATCTCACACGAACCAGAATTCTATGAAGCTGTTGCAACAGACTTATGGAACTGTGAATCATGGACGACAAAAGTATTCTAAGCCATGCTTTACAAAAGATGGGATGCCCAGACGGGTATCCCATCTTTTTAGTTCATACACTTAATCATTGCATGATCGTGCATCTTCACGCACACTAAGACTTAGAAAATGATTATGAAGGAGCGTGTTTTTTTGGAAACGATCACGAAAAAGGCAACACTATCCTATCTCCATGTTCCAAGCGGTGGTTCAGAACAGTTGATTGCCCGTCTCTATTCACCTGAACACACAGCGGATGCTCCACTAATTGTCCTCTTTCACGGATTTCCCGGGAAACAGTTAAACATGGACTGGGCAGTACAACTTCAAAGCGCAGGATACCATGTGCTTGTCACGTCATATCGTGGAACGATCGGAAGTCCCGGACCCTTCCGATTCCAACATGTTCTGGAAGACGCAACGGCAACTTTACGTTACGTCTGCTCCAAGTCTTTCACTACTGAACACGGTATCAAGGCTGATCAGATTACCGTTGTCGGTCATAGCATGGGTGGGTTCGCCGGTCTGCATGCTTTTGCTGAGACACCGGAGGTTGCACATTATGTCGGGATTTCTCCGTTTAATTTTGGACTCGTCGGTCAGCTCGTCCTCGAACATCCGGAATACGAGCCTGTGCTTCATGGTATTCTCGAGCGAGGAGCTGCTTTCCTAAATGACGCCACTGCTGACGCGTTACTCGACGAGTTAAAGCACCATCATACGACCTGGAACTTACTAACGCTAAAAGAACGTCTAGCCGATCGCTCGATGTTGCTCATGACGTCAGAACGGGACGAAACATCGATCAAAGCGCTCCATCATGACTTATTGGTACCCGACAGTCCGTTTGAGGAAGCGATCGTCGATAGTGATCACAACTATATTGAGAATCGGGATGCTGCCTTTAACGAATGGACAGCTTGGCTCGCCCGACAATGAAAAGAGCGCTCAGTGTACGACTGAGCGCTCTTTTGCTGAAGTTCGAGTCCGTTGCATAGGACGGATCCGCATCCGGTATAGGACGAGCGTAAACATCGTCAGTGTTGAGACAGCGTACCAAATCGTCGTAAATAGTGTTCCGGTATCCGTACCGATGAATAGACCGTGTGCCGTCATTAATAGCCAAGCAGGTAAGACGAGCCAGTGTGTCAATTTCCAAAGCGTCTTGCCTAACGTCTCCTTTAAGAAATCCGAAGTCACGAGAACGAACCCGAATAAGTAGAGACTAATCGTTCCTAGCGCATTCCAGAGTGGTTCATAAGAAGCTTGGCCCGGAATCAGGACTTCAAAGATCGTCAGTGGTGCGTATGAATCGACGATGATGAGCGTCGCATGAAGGACGATTGCGAGCAAACCTGCCCAGCCACTATATAAATGCACGTGATGCAGTCGTGCTTTTTGTTTTTTGAATGCCGGGTAGGAACCGAGCAATCCCGCTAAGACAGAAATCGTCATGAAGAAGTGCCCACTTAATCCACTCAACCGGATCATCGTCCATGTTGAGAACAACCATTTCATCCAGTCCATGTCTCACTCACTCCTTTCTGTTCACTTCGCCATTCCCCAGCAGTATCCAAAATCAATAATCGCCCTTTTGGAAACCAACGAAACAGCTTTTCTTGACGTTCTGTCTCTGTCATCTGAAAGGCAAGTTTCGTCATGACTTCCGCTTCATAGAGTTGTGGCGCAGATGCGGTCACTTGAAGAATCGGACTTTTCGTCGGACGTCCTGTTCGTCCATCCAATAAATGATGATGCGTCTGTCCGTCCGTCTTCCACGATCGATAGACACGGTTCGATGTCGCGACCGCGCCTTGTCGCAACTGCACATCAGCGACGCGTTGTTCGGTCTCGGGATGCGTGATCGTGATATTCCATGGTTCCTCATCAGACCAGACGATGACGTCGCCTCCCGCTTCAATCAATCCACGATTCCAGCTTTTTCGTAGTCGTTGCGCTGCAATCATCGCGGCAGCTCCTTTTCCGATGCCACCTAGGTCGATAAAACCGCCTCCGACTCGAGTCACGTCACATCCTTCAATGATGAATGGAGCGATTTCTGGTGGAGCAACCTCTTCATAAGCGACAGCTTGTATGAAGGGAAATGATTGTCGATAGCCATTGGCTTGTTGTTGCGCCAGCAGGAATGGGGAAAAATAACGTTCGGTCTGCTCGAAATATCGTGTAGCGCGGGCAAGCAAGCGGGCTAACGGTAAGGACACCGATAACGTGTCGCCGATCCGTAAGCGATTCAATCGACTGACTTCACTTTGCTCATCAAAGCGTGACCACTGCCGATCCACATAATGAAAGAATCGGACAAGCTCCTCCCATTCTGCTTCATCGATCGGCTGATCCGTCACGAACCGCACCTGATTATGCATCGCATACAATTGTCGCTCCATCTTCCTCCTCCTTACCTCGAATGACTGGACTGACCGTCACTCGATCCACCGGGTTGACTGAAGCCAGATGATTCATCACCTTGCCATTGATCATCATCGTCTTCGTAATATCCATCATCCCCTTCGTATTCGCCTTCATCATCGCTATACTGATTCCCTTGAGATGGTAATGTCGTATCGTTCGAATACGTATCGCCTGTCGAAACAGGTGTCGTCGAGGAATCGTTCGAACTGACACTCAACTGACCAATCGCAAGTCCGATGAAAACGGAACTACTAAGCCCGACGAGCCATTTCGCAAATGGTTTGGGTTTCATCTGTTTCCTCTCCCTTCTTGTTACGTTTACTGTATCGAAAAAAACTGACAACTAACTGACGGTAACTATGGGATAATGAGAAAAAAAGAGGAGCGATGTGCATGCGCGTTTTGGTAGCAGAAGATGATCAGCGTCTTGCAAAGATGTTACGCCTCCATTTGGAGCGGGCAGGATATCAGGTAGATGTTGCGCAGGATGGAGTGGAAGCGCTCCTCCAATGTCAGACGTATCGCTATGACTTACTCGTTCTCGATTGGATGATGCCTCGTAAGAGCGGAGTCGAAGTCGCCGCTACCTTACGGAAAGAACAGTTCGAAGGCGGCATCTTGATGCTGACTGCTCGTGATACGGAAATCGATCTCGTTCATGGTCTCGATAGTGGAGCCGATGACTATCTCGTTAAACCGTTTCAATCGAATGAATTACTGGCACGACTGCGCGCTCTCAGTCGTCGTCAACAAAAGGCATTCGTGTCGACGGTCTCTTTCAATGGACTAGTCCTCGATCTGTCCTCACAAACGATTTCCTACGAGCGACATCCAATCGATTTAACACGACGTGAATTTGAATTCCTTTCTTTGCTCTTAAGACGACCTGAACAGGTGATGAGTCGTGAATTGATCATCGAAGTCGTATGGGGAATCGGAGCGGATATTACGGATAACGCGCTCGATGCGCTCGTCCGACTTGTTCGAAAAAAACTAGATGCGGTCGGAGCTCCTAATTTGATTCGGACAGTTCGCGGATTCGGTTATCGTTTAGGTGATCCGCATGCTTGAATCGATTCGAAAACGACTAACCTTGTTATTCAGTGGTTCGTTTTTTCTTGTACTAGTCCTCATCCTGATCGGAGTGTATGTCACAAACGCCCAATTGCTGAATCGGATGGAATTGAATCAATTGAAGAGCGTATCTGATCGAGATATCTTCGAACGGATCGAGCATGGGGAAGATCAATTCATTCGAAATCCGATCTACTTCCAGTTACTCGATGGTTCAGGAAACGAACGCTATGCAAGTCTGCCGCCAGACGTCGAGTCTAAAACACTGCACCGTTTTTTAAGCTCGAATGATACGACGCAACAAGTGGAATGGGATGATCGACACTTCTTACTGTATCAACGGAGTACCGAAGAAGGACGACTATTGCTGATGAAGGATATCTCTCCGACAGAAGATACCTTACAGCGATTGATTGCCGTTCTGGCGGGGATCGCGGTTCTCGCAACGATCGTCCTGACACTAGTCGGATACATTCTTGCTGGTCGAGCCGTCATTCCGGTGCAACAAGCATTCGATCGCCAACGTCGTTTTACGTCCGATGCTTCACATGAACTACGGACACCTCTGACAATCGTCTATAGCGGAATTGAATTGCTAGAAGCGGAATCACTTTCGAATGAAGGGCGTACGATTCTAGAGGACATTAAAGCAGAAACGGCAGGCATGCAGTATTTAGTCTCTGATTTATTATTACTTGCGCGAGAAGGACAAACTTCACCGAAACAGGAAGTTGATCTTAGTTCACTCGTCCAAAAGACTGTCGAACGTTTTCAGCATGCCTACTCGGATCGTGTCATCCATGCTTCGATTGCGCCTAACTTACGCATGAAAGGGGATGCCCATCAATTGAACCGCTTATTGACGGTCTTTCTTGAGAATGCTCTCGTCTCCAGTGATGACGTCATTGATGTCTCCCTCGAAGAAACTACTACAGAACGCCAGTTGATGATACAGGACCGTGGAATCGGTATCGCTTCCGATCAACAAACTAAAATATTCGAGCGTTTTTATCGGGGTGACCATTCGCGTCATGGAACAGGAACTGGTCTTGGGTTATCGATTGCTCAATCGATTGTCGATCAACATGGCGGAACGATTTCCATTGATTCAACATTAGGTGAGGGCACACGGTTCATCATTCATTTCCCCACTCTTTAAAACGATGTCAGTTAACTGTCAGATAAGCAGGGTAAAGTGAAATTATGCTTTACCATACTTATCCAAGGAGGTTTTTGATATGTTGGGGAACGTACCGCTTCATCCACTTCTTGTCCATGCACCGATTGCACTTTTATTATTTGCGACGATCCTATTACTCATCAGTCTGAAGTGGACACAATTCAAACTGTTTGCCCTTTTTACGCTAGTCGTCGGTCTGATTTCTGGAGTTGCTGCCTATTTGTCTGGAGACGGGGCAGAGGAGTATGCGGAAGCGAACTTAAGCAGCGTTACCCATGCTGCCATCGAAAATCATGAGCATTTCGCGTTGTTCAGTCTTGTTGCCTTTGGTGTCTCGCTGTTATTTTTGTTATTGGGTTACCGCTCAAACAAAAAAATGTTTTTATTACTCAGTTTTGTCGTTGCCATCGTCGGTAGCGGATTACTTGCTTATACCGGTCATCTTGGTGGTCAGATGGTATATGCTAAATAAAAAAGAGCCGGTCCATTTTCTCTTTTTATCAGAGAAGATGGACCGGCTCTTTTATCTTGTTTCTGTTTATTTACGATGTGCGCGTCCCGGGCGACGATTATTCGAACGACGTGTGTTTCCACGTCCTTCTGTCGTCTTCCGTGATCCTTTACTCTGGTCGTGCTGTGCGCGAATCGCCTCTTCAGACAATTCGACGACGATTGGCGTGACCGAGATGTTCAATTCACGTTCCATATCACGGAACGTCCGACCATCTTTCGGTGTCACGATCGAGACGGCAATTCCATCGTTCCCAGCACGTCCTGTCCGACCGATCCGGTGAACATAACTTTCGGCATCGTCCGGTAAATCGTAGTTGAAGACGTGTGTCACACCTGTCACATCGAGTCCACGGGAAGCGACGTCTGTTGCAATCAGGAATTGTGTTTTTCCTTGATAGAACTTCGCCATTGCCTTTTCCCGTTTCCCTTGCGTCAACCCACCATGCAGTTCATCCGTCGGATACCCTTGCATCTGCATTTCTTCGTTTAATTTACTGACACGACGTTGCGTACGGCAGAAAATGATGGCTGCGTATGGACGCATCTCGTCAAGCATCGTCCGTAGTGTCGCCTGCTTGCGACGATCCGTCGTCTCGACGACGAACTGCTCGATCGCTTCTACAGTGATGCTTTCCGCTTCTACCTGCACTTCGACTGGGTTACGCAAATACGTTTTCGCCAGTTCCTCTACTTTAGGTGGCATCGTTGCTGATAACATGACGAACTGGCGATCAACAGGTGCTGCCTCGATGATATCTTCAATTTCTGGCAAGAAACCGATTTGAAGCATTTGGTCCGCCTCATCTAAGACGAGTGTACGTAATTCGCTTAAGTCTAGTGTGCCGCGACCGACATGATCGAGAATCCGTCCTGGTGTTCCGATGATGATTTGTGGCATCCGTCCGAGTCGTTGAATCTGTTTAAAGACGTCTTGCCCGCCATATACCGCGAGAGCACGGTACTGTTCCGTATTGCGAATCAGCTTATGGGTCTCATCTGCGATTTGACGCGCGAGTTCGCGAGTCGGTGCGACGATCAATGCTTGGACCGTTTGCGATTCGACATCGATTTGCTCAAGAATCGGTAAGAGGAACGCTAGTGTCTTTCCTGTTCCGGTTTGTGCCTGTCCAATCAAGTCGCGTCCGTCAAGTAATGATGGAATCGCTTGTTCTTGAATCGGTGTCGGCTCCTTGATGCCTTGTTTTTGTAATTTTTTTATCCACAGGTCACTGATGTGTAATGTTTCAAATGTTGACATAATATATCCTCCTAAAAATTATCCACAGAAAAAAGCTGTGGATAACCTGCTTCGCATAGACAAAAACAGTTATCCACAGCCGTGCTCTATTCAGTATACACAATTTACGCGTTTGTTGCTTCCTGTTTTAACTTCCGATCGAGTATGAACGTACCGAACGGGATGAATGATGCGATGAACGCAATACCCGCCTTGATGATCGACCAATCGTATTTGAATTTCACAACGGCGAGCCAGATCGCGTACATGACGAATAAGACACCGTGAAGTGCACCAACGACCGAAACTGCTTGTGGAATGTCCGCCATATATTTCAACGGCATCGCAATCAACAGTAAGACTAAAAACGAAATTCCTTCTAATATCGCAATCATCCGGAATTGCCCAAGCGTAGTTCTTAACATCCCGTCACTCCTTTTTCCTGATTCCTGCTCTTAGTATACGGGATGGACGATCCATCTGTGACCTGTGTCACAGGATTGTCAGATTTCGAGTGATCGTAACCGAGCTTCGATGGCAGCTCGTTTTGGCTCAAGAAACGGAGGTAACGCAAGTGTCTCCCCTAATGTCTCAACCGACTCATCCGTCGCAAATCCTGGTGTATCTGTCGAGAGTTCAAATAAGATATGATTCGGTTCCCGGAAGTAAAGGGCTTGGAAATAGTGACGATCGACTTTACCGGAGTTCGGTAAGTGATAAGCATTCAGACGTTCGACCCACTTCTCGTACTCCTCACTGTTCGGTACACGGAACGCGACATGGTGCACACCACCACGACCTAAACGCTCCCGATCAAGGTCTGGACGCGCTTCGACGTGGACTTCTGCTCCGATTCCCCCTTCTCCTGTCGCATAGACTTCGATTGGAGCAAAGTCACCTGCTAGTGAAGGATAGCGACCAACATTCCGGAAACCCATCACTTCCGTCAGCACGCGGACCGTTAGTGTCGGATCGTTAACCGTCAATGTCACGGCTCCAAGTCCAACGATGGCATGTTCAGAAGGAATCTCTTCTTGCGGCCATGGGACACCGCCTGCGACACCTACTTCGCCATCTTCCGCGACAAGAATCAAACGCGTTCCTTCCTGATCACGAAACGCCAGTGTCTGTCGTCCAGCACGCTCAATGATTTCGTCATGCTCAACGTCCTTTTCCTCAAACCGTTTTTTCCAAAATTGAAGAGCGGCTGTTGTTTTGACACGAAGAGATGTCGAAGAAATACTCGATGCTCCTGGTACACCCGTTCCAAGATGTGGAATATCGAAAAACGTCAAATCTGTTCCAGGATTCCCTTCTGCGTCTCCATAAAACAAATGATACGATGTCGTGTCATCTTGATTTACTGTTTTTTTAATCAAACGCATTCCGAGTACTTTCGTATAAAATTGATAATTTCGCTCTGCCATGCCTGTTAAGATTGATACATGATGAATTCCAAGTAGCTCCATCTTCGTCACTCCCTGTAAATGATTTGGTAATTGAAGTATAACGCACTAATATCTTGAATTCAAGATATTAGTCTAATAAAAAACCGCCCCTCCGAAAAGGGACGATTGAATAGTTGAAATTAAAGTTTTACGACGTTAGCAGCTTGTGCTCCACGTGCGCCTTCAGTGATTTCGAACTCAACTTCTTGACCTTCGTCAAGTGTTTTGAAACCTTCACCAGTGATTGCTGAGAAATGTACGAATACGTCTTCTCCGCCTTCAACTTCGATGAAACCGAAACCTTTTTCTGCGTTAAACCATTTTACTTTACCTGTGTTCATGGGAACAACCTCCAAAAATAAATTACTTAATACATATGCTGAGCATATGAAAGGAATTCATTATTGTCCCGAAATACATGGAGCAACGAAAAGATTGTTCGTGACACGATGTGAATCCGTAATGACAATAACAATATTAAGCTAACGTAAGTATAAAATGGATGCGCTTTAAAAGTCAAGTTGCCAGACCAATGTTTTTCCAATTGATTCCACTTCTTCTACGTAACTCAAACAAAAAACAGGTTCAGCTGAAACTGAACCTGTTCTTCTGTTTTTAACGGTGGATCCAGACTGCTCCAGCAGAGTTATCTTTTGCTTCACCGATGACTTGAATTTTCAATCCATTGTTCGGAAGCAATTTCCCTGCATCCGGAATCAACTGGTTGATATACGATTTTGAATCATCAAACTTCGTCACACCTGGAAGACCTTTATAGTCGTAAAGTCCACGTGATGGCGAATCGATGAGCCATGCAGGTGCTTTATCATAACTGAAAGCAGCATCTGCGATTTGGTAACGTGTGCTTCCTGTCGTGACTGGCTTACCATTAAGTGTTCCAACGATTGCTTCAGGATGCGAGTCGACGACTCCGAGGAATCCTTCACCTGGGTGAATGCCAACCCAGTTATCGTCAAAGCTTGAGTCACCATACCAAACGACAAGACCTGTGTTGTACTTGACGCCACGTGCATGCTCAAGTGCTTTATCCGAGCCTGCATAGTTACGCCATTCGAGGTAGTACGCGTTATCAGCATAAGAGAAACCGTCTGAAGCGATGAAACCATCAAGCGTGAACTTCGGTGTACCTTCAGCATCGTCTTCAAAGACGACTTTTCCGTCAACTGTCAATTTCGCGTTATCTAGTGCGAAGCCGTCAAGAGCAAGTCCAGCATCTGTAACATATTCGAATTTCAACGTGACTTTCTTACCAGCAAATTCGCTCAGGTCATATGATTTATCGACCCATGCGCCTTTTGTTGATTCGGCACGTTTGTCGCCATCTGTATCTTGATCACCAATCGTATCGATGACTTTCGATTGACCACCAGCAGTCGCTGTGACTGTCAAGAAGTCATAATCGAATTCAACATCATAGAGTGCTTTGAAGTCGAACTTCGCTTCTTTTGCATTCGTCAAATCGAACTCTGGAGATGTCATTGACGTATGCAAATCATTGCCTTTCGTGCTGTAGTAATACTTTTTACCGAATGCTGGATCGATTCCTTTTACCGGTTTTTTCGGTAAGTTCACTTTAATGATCCCTGGATTTTTTGATTTCGTGACACTCTGATCGAGGTACGAAGCTGTTCCAGCTTTCGTGAGCGAATCAAAATCGATTGTTTGGATGTTTGCCCAGTTTCCACCCATTACATTTTGGAAGAACTCTTTATTTTGTGGCGAGAAACTTGTTGGTTCTGTTCCTGCGACGTTACCGTTCCAGCTACCGCCACTCATGATGGACCATGAAGCAACTGGCTCGCCTTGACCTGTGTACTGTGTATCATACTCATCTGGTAATCCAAGATCATGACCGAATTCATGCGCGAATACACCGACTGCTCCATCTTCCGGTTGGACAGTGTAGTCATAAGCAGCCATTTTTCCGCCCCAGTAATCTACACTTGCTGTCGTATTAGCTACAGGATAAACGCCTCCGAGTGTCCAGCGGTGTGACCAGATCGCGTCATCACCAAGTGTTCCGCCACCCGCTTCTTGTCCAGTACCCGCGTGAATGATCATCAAGTGATCGACGAGACCATCTGGTTCATTTAAGTTACCGTCACCATCCATATCATACTGATCAAATTGATCATATTCTGCTAAGTTAATGCCTGATTTGACAGCAGCATTCAATGCATCTTTAACGAGGCCGCGTGGTCCTTTTGCTCCCGGTAGATTATCGTTCCCGCCTTTTGGATCATCTGAACCGTAATCCTTAGCAGTTCCTGGAACCGTTAGCCAGTTCGAAACCTTCCCGTCAACGGAATAACTTCCACCTGATTGCTCTTCGTAATATTGTTTGAATGTCTTTACTTTTTCACCGTTGAAGAGTTCGAATTCCTTATCTCCGAACATGAGATCTTGATAATGTTTTTGGTTAAAATCATTTGAGTACATATATCCAGGTTCTTGCACGACGTTGTTGTGCTTGAAGTCACTATACTCGACGAGGAGAACGAGGACTTTATCCGTCCGTGTTGCTCCGTTATAGGCTGCCTGTTTTGCTTTATCAACTTTGACGAAGCCATTCGGATTGCCTTTTTTGTAGTTGTCATGCTTTTTCTTTAATTGTTTAGCCAATTGATCTTTCTGTTTCGACAAGAAATCCTTTGTTTTCTTATCAAACGCTGCTTCCTTACTTGATTCATGATGATCATGATCGGCTGCCGGTTTCCCATTTGCCTTCTTATCAAGATACTTTTGAACAGCTTGTTGCTTCGTCGCAGCTGAAGCTGCTTTTGAAATGACCCCACGTTTTTCAAGCACTTTTGCTAATCGATCCTGATCGACCGTGTTCAAGTCCATCGGTGCACCAGGTGCTACTTTTTCTGCTGCTTGTACGGATTTTACCTGCCCACCAGGTAAGACCGGACCGACAGCAAAAGCAGCTGCCGTAATTCCAGACAGTACGGCTAAGCTAAGCTGTTTCTTTTTTCCCACGTGAATTGACCCCCTATGTAGTAGTGAAAAGTAAAAGATTACTATACTTTTCTGAATATTCAAATCTTAGTTTATTTTACTTCCTTAATCAATCTTTTTTAAGATAATTAGTGCTTTATGACCATACCTATTTTTGAGTATTAATTTCAAAAG
This sequence comes from Exiguobacterium sp. UBA3491, assembly GCF_002377745.1. Classification (NCBI taxonomy): domain Bacteria; kingdom Bacillati; phylum Bacillota; class Bacilli; order Caryophanales; genus Exiguobacterium; species Exiguobacterium sp. UBA3491. Next base: position 24,706 of record NZ_DFQK01000012.1, on the reverse strand, counting down.
ATTTTCAAAAGATTCTTTCACCTTTTTTTCAAAAAAACACCCTTCCACCGTTTTAGAAAACGGTACGCTGAAAGCACTCTAATTCACTAAAGGGAGGATATAATGAGCGCTTTACAACGTTTTGAACGCCACTTACTAAGAAACTATCTGCTCGGTTCATTCATCGCGGTGTTCGGCGTCGGGTGTCTGTTTATTTTTGAGACCCTTACCTTCACGAGGAATGAACAGTTGATTTTAATGGGTATCATGGGTTTATCTGTCAGTCTGATGTTCTTACTTGAATATATGATTTATTCTCGGCATATCGGTGCCTTACGCCGCTTCTTCCAAAACGAGATTCCTTCACTCGCCTCTTTCCAAGAGGCTTATCAAACGACCCATCACTTTCCGGTTCTGACTGTTCAACGCATCATGGGACCACACTTCTTAGGTCTCTCAGTTCCAGCATCACTCCTGACAGCACTCGCAATCTCTCAAGAGTGGTTAAAGATGCCGTACTACTTGATTGGTCTCGCCTGTTTTGGTGCTGTTCTCGTCGCGATTTTGCACGGTCTGATTGAATTTTTTCTAACCTACCGCGTTACGGAGCATATGCTCCTCACGTTAGAGAAGTATGCATTCGAACATGGCTTTGATGTTCCCAGAAAAACGATGGTCGTCACGTTAAAGCAAAAAATGCTGATCAGCACATTGATTATCGGTGTTTTTCCGATCATGCTGTTCGTGCTCGCCTCAGCCGTTCAATTAACGGAAAATGAAAGCCTTCGCTCTTATTGGAGCTGGTCGACGCTTATTTTAATCGTCATCTTGTCCGTCGCGACGTTTTGTAGTCTTCTTCTTTATGAGAACATTCGAAAACCAATTGCGATTCTTCAACAAGGCATTCAAGATGTTGAAAACAATCGTCTCGTCTCGTTACCGAATCCGTATTCTGATGAATTCTCGCACCTCGTCTCTGGTTTTAACCTGATGATGGAAGGAATCAAAAAACGCGATGAACAAAATGAGCAATTGCTGGACAGTCTGTTTACGTTATTTGCCGCAACACTTGATGCCCGCGATCCTTATACGGCAGGACACTCGCTTCGTGTCGCTGCTTATTCAGTGGAAATCGCTACGGCTGCCAACCTGCCGTATGAACAAATCGAGCTATTACGCAAATCAGCACTATTGCACGATATCGGAAAAATCGGCATTCGCGACGATGTGTTATTAAAAGAAGGTCGCCTGACTGACGAAGAATTCCAGATCATTCAGCAACACCCCGTCATCGGTGTGCATATTCTATCCCAAGTTCAGCTGCCAAAGACGTTACAACCAATTCTTCCTGGGGTAAAGTACCATCACGAACGCTATGACGGAAAGGGGTATCCGGAAGGACTCGCAGGAGAGGACATTCCACTCTTCGGTCGGATCATGGCGATTGCTGATGCCTATGATGCGATGACATCCGACCGTCCTTATCGCAAGGGAATGCCAGTGGAAAAAGCTTTATCCATCTTAGAAGAGGGCATGGGTACGCAATGGGACGCCACCTTTACGCATCTTTTTCTAGACTTGAAACGTTCGCCGATTGAAGACGTGTCGTAAATACGGAAAGGAGTTTCTCATGCATCCTAAAATCGTGGAACGTCATGAATTTTATTTTGTTGGTCTTGGACTGACATGTGAAGAAAACGAACTGCATACGTTGATGCCGGAACTCTGGCGTGAATTTTCAAGACGCTCACATGAGATTCCTGCAAAACCAGATAGCTATCCGCTCGATATCTCACTCGAACGAAACGGAACCAAATATTCGCAATGTGTTGGATATCCTGTCTCGTCACTTGACGATATTCCAAAAGGAATGAAAGGTCACCGGATTCCTGCTGCTCGTTATGTCTTTTGGAAACATGAAGGACCGGATATTGAAATTTGGAAGTCATTTGAGAAAATTCAGCGCTTTGCCTCGAAACAAGGGATTGAACTTGATCCTAATGACTTTAAGATTGATGAGACTCGGGACGATGTCCACCATCTCTACCAACGGATTCGTTGAACCATTCGCTTGAATGGTTCTTTTTTTGCGTTGAAATATCTTTCATACTTAATAATTCAGTACAGGTACTACGGACTATATTCAGAAAATTCGATTTAATTCGAATGACTTATTCTCGCTTTTTTAATTCTTTGGCATAGTTAGACTCAACCCAAACAAGGAGGCGATTTATTTTGAAAAAGTTTCTCGCTACATCGCTTGTCGCAAGTGTACTTGTCGTTCCTACGGTCGTAGGTGCAGAAGGTCTTCAAGCTGGTAAACTCACGAAAGCTTCGTCAGAACCAGCTGCAACGATCGTTAAAGATTTCGTGAACAAAAAAGGTGACTTTGCTGTTCAGAATGTCGAAAAAGACGGATCTTCGCAGATTGTACGTCTCCAACAAGAAGTGGATGGCGTCCCTGTCTTTGGTAGTGTCGTCGTCGGGAACGTCGCGAAAGACGGTACTTTGAAAGCAATCGTAAACGATGCGATCAACGTCAAAGGAAAACCAGGTCTCGCGAAAAAAGCAACTCTTTCTGAAAAGAAAGCAATCAAGTTATACCAAAAAGCAATCAAGGCTTCTGAATTCGAAGTCGCTCCAAAAGCAGAACTCGTCATCTATCCTGTTAAAAATGATGCAGTCTATGCGTATAAAGTGACATCGACGGTCCTCGCTGGTAAAGAACCATCACGCTGGACATATTTCATTGATGCAAACTCAGGTAAAGTACTTAATAAGTTCGACCAACTGGCACATGCGAAGCCAGTCAACACAGTTACGGGAACAAATGCAGTCGGTACAGGAACAACAGTTCTTGGCACGAGCGCATCATTTAATACAGTGAAGAGTGGCTCGTACTACTATCTTCAAGATTCAACTCGCGGTAAAGGCATCTACACATATGATGCGAAGAACCGCAACACACTTCCAGGAACACTCTGGTCTGACCTCGATAACAAGTTCAATACGACATATGACCGCGCTGCTGTCAGCGCACATGTCAACGCTGCGAAAACATATGATTTCTACAAAAACACATATGGTCGCAACAGTTATGACAACGCAGGCGCTGCCTTAAACTCATCTGTCCACTATTCAACAAGCTACAACAATGCATTCTGGGATGGAACGAAGATGGTCTACGGTGACGGAGACGGTTCAACGTTCACATACCTCTCAGGCGCACTTGACGTCGTAGCGCATGAATTGACACACGCTGTCACAGAATACACAGCTGGCCTCGTTTACCAAAATGAATCAGGTGCAATCAACGAAGCAGTTTCAGATATCATGGGTACGGTTGCTGAATACTCAGTCGGATCGAACTTCGACTGGCTCGTAGGAGAAGACATCTACACACCAGGAGTCAGCGGTGACGCACTCCGCTCGATGTCGAATCCAGCAGCTTACGGCGATCCAGATCACTACTCTAAACGTTACACAGGTACACAAGATAACGGTGGTGTCCACATCAACTCTGGTATCGTCAACAAAGCCGCTTACCTCCTCGGTAACGGTGGAACGTTCTACAACGTATCTGTCACAGGAATCGGCGTGCCGAAACTCGGTGCGATCTACTACCGTGCCCTTAACGTGTACTTGACTCCGAACTCGAACTTCAGCTCACTCCGTGCAGCAGTCGTTCAATCGGCGAAAGATCTTTACGGTTCAACAAGTGCAGAAGCAACAGCTGCAGCGAAATCATTTGATGCTGTAGGCGTCTACTAAGAAAATCTCCTCCCAAAGGATTTTCATATTTCCTCCCGAGTGTCGGACTCGGGAGGTTTTTTATGCGCAAAAAAGACGAATTCGCTTGGAGCAAATCCGTCTTTCCATTAGTCTTGTCCAGGATCACGGGCAAGACGTAAGCGCATCTTTCCGTTGTCCGGGAATACTTTCAATTGTAAAGATTCTCCCTCGTACCATGTCCCATAGCTTGTATCGACGACAGGTTCACCGAGCGTTGACAAGGCGTTCGTTGAGGCATTCGTCCAGTCGATCGCTTCAATGATTCCGTCCGAGACGACGAGCAGGTATCCGGCGTTCGAGAAGTAATAGGTATTGACCGCGTCCTGTTGCGTATTACCAACAGCACCATATTTTGCTTCGAAGTCAGCAATTGGTTTTCCGAGATACTGCTCCGGCTTATCAATCGGTTGGTTGGCAACTGCTTGCGACAGTGCCGTAAGGACTGCTTTATCTGATGTTCCTTTTGGTGCTTCTAATCGGACATCGGTCTCAGGCAAATACCCTTCGATACTATCATTGAGTTTCAAGTGGACCATTCCGTCTTTTGCATCCAATACCTCATAGACATCACCTAAATCTGCTTTATAGATGACACTACTTCGACTTGCATCGCGATAGACGTTCGCGAACGGACGTGTCACCCAAGCTGCTTGCGCATACTCTGCCGCCTTTTTCTTTGATTTCTTCTTCTCTTTTTTCGCTTCTTTTGGATCCTTTGTCGAGGCTGTCTCTTTTTTCGACTTTTCGTTTTTCGTTGCTTGATCCGTCGTTTTCGGCTTCTCAAGCGTCGATGTTGCTTGAGAGGCATCATTATTCGTCAACATATACAACCAGCCACCTACGATGAATAGCGTTGCTAAAATACCACCAAACGCAATCCCTCGGCGATTGCGTTTCTGTTTCCGTCGTTCTTGTCGAGACTGTCGTTCTTGTTGGTGTTCACTCATGTATGGTTCCTCCTGAAAAGTCGACACAGTTTTTCCCCACTATACCACCAATGTTTACTCGAAATATTTAAATTTCGATGACAGTTCGACCACGATGACGAGAAGTCAGCAGAGCTTCTGCGATTTTAGGTAAGTCGTTCAGTGTTTTGACGTCGACTTCTGATTCAAGATCGACACGCCACTCATCGGCCAGCCGTTGCCATAAGATCTCTCGATATGCAATCGGTGTTTGTACCGCATCGATTCCGATCAAACGAACGCCACGCAGAATGAAGGGATAGACTGTCAGCGTCATCTCTGCCCCACCGACGTTACCACATGTCGTCACGACACCACCATACTGTACGAAGCGAATGACGGATGCGAGCAATGGACCCCCTACCGTATCAATGACACCTGCGTACGTTCCTTTTTTTAATGGACGGTCTGTTTCTTCTAAGAACGTAGTGCGGTCTAATACCTCCGCCACACCTTTTTTAAGTAATCGTTCTTGTTCTACTCGTTTTCCGGTTACGGCGTGTACTGTATAGCCTAATCGAATCAGTAAGGCGATCGCAATCGTACCGACACCTCCTGTCGCTCCAGTCACAAGGATGGGTCCTGTCTCCTTTGAGACAATTCGTGACAGTTCATCGACCGATTGTGCTGCTGTCAATCCTGCCGTTCCATGCCGCATCGCTTCTAATGGACGAATGGATTCTGGAAGTGGCGTCACCCAATCGGCTGGTACACGTATGTATTCTTGAAATCCGCCCGAGGTATTCATTCCAAAATCAAAGCCATTGACGACGACCGCTTGACCGGTTTGAAACCGTGCATCTGTCGTTTGTTCGATATATCCTGCTGCGTCAACGCCTGGTGTGTGCGGATAGGATTTCGTCACTCCTCTATTACCCGACATCGATAAGGCATCCTTATAATTGATACAGGAATGCGTGACACGAATTAAGACGTCTCCTTCCGGTAAATCATCGAATTGTTTCGCCTCAACTTTCCCTTCATAGTTCCCGTCCACCTCTCGTACGACGAATGCTGAAAAAGTGTGTTTCATGATGTCTCTCCTTTCTCTTGTGCTTCTCTATACCCTGTTGTTTCCATCGACACACTAAAAATCCCTGTCGTTTCTCAAAGAAACGACAGGGAGCGGGGGACGGAAAAAAACATCAGCGTTCCATAGGTGGTCAAAGGTAACAGGTCAGTCTGTCAATGGTTCATGGTCATCGGTTTGCCGTCGCCATCTCTTCTCCACAGAGGAAAATTGAGGTCCGTCCCCTTTCCTTGACGTGGAGTCTCACCACGTCAAGGAGTTACATATAACGTCCACCATCAAAGTCAATTGTCGTTTGATAGTTCGCGGCATTGATCGCATTCGATACTTTGTGTGCTTGCCGTTCCACTTCCTCCGCTTTTAAGCGATAGACATCTGGATCGTATAAGGCATGACGAATGATCGTCGTCCCTTCAAATCCGTATTGGAACTCGCGTTTTGGTCGACTTGCGAGCATCTGATAATTTTGTGCCTTTGCCCGCAATTGGGTCGCCCACTCGATTGCTTCGACGAGCGGCATTTCTCCTTCATCCGTCACGATGACAGTTTCTAGATTCGCCGCGTAGACGAGACGATCCAAGACTCGCATATCATGACGCACGATGTCCATGGCGGATTCGACGTCGGTTAAGCTCCGGTCTTGTTGTGCGGGGAGTGCTTCTCCCTTTTCTAAATCAATGAACGCTACGCGCTCCATCTCTTCAATCAGCTGATCAAGCTGTTTCCTCAGAATACTCTTTAATTTCACGGCATCTGCTAGGTACATCATCAACTCCCCTTTCCTGTTCCATTTACGTCATTCCTTTCAAAAGGTTTCAATCAAACTGATGGACGAAGGCTCCAAATTCCCCCTGAATCGTTTGCTTGTCCATCTCCGATATCGTAGTAGCTCTGTCTGTATAGCGTTCTAAGAGATAGGCTTTTATTAGGACATGTGACGGTTGGAATCCGATACGCAGGCACCATTCCTGAAGTGTTTCTGTATCATGTCGCCGTAAGCGGGTCGGGAGTATGTGATTGAACTGGATGAGTTGTTTACGAATCCAGGCATCTGGTAGCTCGACCGGATTTTCAGTTAAAACAAAGTTTTTGGCTAAGGGCTGTAACGAGATGTCAGCTCTTATCGATTCCTCGTCCTGTTTCTTCGTCTTTCGACGTTTCCGCCAAACGATATAGCCTATTATGACTAGAGGTAGAATAAGCAGGCTCATCAGTAACACCGATGAGGACGATCCCCCTTTTTCGTTCGTACCTCGCTCGGCGTTTTTAATTCCTACAGTGATGACCTTATTCTGTTTCTTTTTCGGTTTGAGGTCTTTCTGCTTCTTCGGCTTTTGATTCGTGTCCCAAACCCGTAGATCTTCATCATTCTTCATCTGCTTTTTAGGCAACCACGAAAGAAACGGAATATGTAACAGCTTACCGTTTCTATTGCAGTTCGGTTTACACGATCCATTCGTTTCGACTTCTGACATCTTTATCGCTTGTGGCTTCAATGCTTGAAAAGCCGCTTCCGTCAGCGGCTTACTGATCCCTAATATCAGCAAAATCAATCCGATACCAATTACGAGTCGTTTGCGAAGTGACATCAAAAGCCCTCCTTTTCATAAATCCATTATAATCCAACTGTATATTTTTAGTGTATTTTTATGGATGTTATGAAACAAGGAGTGATTGTTCAATTAGAGGGGAAAAGGTAGACAGACCTATTCAGAGAGGAGAACTATTTCATGTTGAAACTCGATCACACGCATGATCCGTATCAAAATGCGGCGCTGATTCAAGAATACGTTGAAACATCAAGCAACGAACAGGCTGTTCGACAAGCAGAACAACTACTACACGATAGTACATTTATTGCACCACGACGTGATCCTAACCTCAGTCGAACACTTCGTTCGATGATCTCACCGTTATTTTTGACAAACCGTGATAAACATATCCTACCGCTGACACCAGCTTTCGTAACGCCACACGATGAGATTCGACCGAGTTGGTTCGGGCGGCTCAATCATGAATTCGAACGTTTGATCAGTGAAGTCGAAATCGTTGATATCACTTCCTATGGTGCGGTCGGTGATGGACAGACCGATGATACACAAGCGTTCATCGAAGCGCTCGGTGATGGACATCGACAAGTCCATGTCCCAGCCGGTACGTACATCGTTCGAGGAATTCGTTTGCCTAGTTATACGATTTTAACGGGAGCTGGCAAAGGGAAAACGATTATAAAGATGCACGATGACGCACCTAAAGGACGACGTCTTGTGACGAACCAAAATTATCTCCTTGGCAATCATCACCTGCTTGTTGAGAAAATGACGCTTGATTGGAACATCAAACGAATCGGTGACGCAAAGAAAAGTAGCACATGGGGCAATCATTCCAGTTGTCTCACATATGCGCACGTCACTTATGGTTGGGTCTTTGATGTCGAAGCTGTCAATCCAGGACTCCATTGTTTTGATATCTCGACACCGTATTACAATTACAACGGGGACAGTGCTCGAGCGAACTTAAGTAGTTCATTCATCTGGTTCGATGGATTAACCGGTTACGGGTTCGGAGACGACGGGATCACGACGCATCATAGTGACCATCTCTTCATCTCAAACTGCTTTATGCATGACCCAAGTGGACGTGCCCATGCAGAAGGTTTTTCCAATTCGAATGGGATTGAAATCGATGATGGGTCACGCGATATCTGGTTATTCAATAACGCATCAAGTCGTTGCTTCGGTGGACTTGAAATCAAGGCGCATGCGACCTCTTCTGCTGCCTCAACCGTTAAAATCGTTGGTCATTTATCAATTGATGACCACCGTGCCTTTAATTTTCGTCATATCGGGCATCATCAAGCAAGTGATCCAACGTCTCAGACGGCTTACAATATCATCGCAACACGCTTGATTGCTCAGACTCCTCAATATACGGAGCTATATACGAATTCAAAACCACGCGCACTCGTCGTTTCCGCTTATCGTAATGTCGTTATTCATGATTTCACGGTGCTAGGAGATCCGTATTATGACTACCAAGAACAGCCAATGATCGGAATTCAATATAAAGCACGCAACGTTACGATCAGTCAGTTAAAAATGAGTGGATTTCGCCACGCGAAAACGGATATCCAAATCTTTGGTGGAGAAAACGGAGCTGAGGATGTATGCCTTCGGGATATCCGGATCGAGGATTCTGCCAAACACGGGATTACGATCGGTCCTGACATCCATCGCGTCAAGTTAACGAATGTGGCACTAAAAGGAGATGGGACAGTTGGCTTGAATGCTAAATCGGAACCGGAAATGGAACGGTTCATCGCGACCGGATTTAAAGTACCGATTCGTGCTCAGTCGACGCAAGCATGAACAAAACGACAGGATGGACCGTGGTCCATCCTGTCGTTTTCATTGGGATCGAATATACGCAAGGACACGTGTATCAATCGCACGATCCGCTTGTTCGCGCATCTCAAAGTTTTCCGTATGCAGATATGTCCGGAGCGCTTCTTCAAAATCACCGCGGTAGCCAAGTGTCAATAATTTATCCATCAACTCCGACTCTAACGCATCATCGATGGGCTTGATTTCTTCCGGCTTACTCGGTTGTAGGTAAAGTGTGTGCAATTGATAGATGCGTTCGAGTTCTTCAATTGGACTCGGGTGATCATCAACACGTAGATCAATATAGCGATCGTTGAATCCACCGTATCCGCCACCTTCCTTGACGACGAGCAGTGCTGCTGATTGCATCCCACGCGAGTCCCCGCCTGCTGCTTGCCCCGCAGCCAACGCACGCAACAACCGTTCTGCGAGTGGCCCTTGCGTCGATTCAAAGACACGTGCCATCTCTTTGACCGTATTGCCATCTACAAGAATATTCCCTTGCGCCGCAAAATGTTTCCCCGCAATTCCGCCTGCCCAGTCGTTACATCTCTCTCCCGTAAAAGTCGCACTTTTGCCCTGCGCATCGATGATTCCGACTTGACGATCTGCTCGCCCTTCATCCGCTTCCGTTAATCGACGAAGCACTTCATCCGCTGAAGCGCCTTGTTCGATCATCTGCAACCCTTCAGGACCATACGTCGTATTTGCAAATGATTGTGTTGCTACAGCACCTACTCCCGCTTTCGCAAACGGAACAGCACTCCCAACAGCTAAAAATTTCGATTGGACAGCAACACCCCACGCTTGTTCTTTTTCGCAATAACCAACGATTGAATATGTCACTTCAGTTCCCCCTTTAGTCACTTCTCTACCCGTTCGTGATAACGCTTCCCGATTCCTGCAACAGAAAAACCTTCCGGACAGATGTCCGAAAGGTCGACTTCATTGAATACCGAGCGTCACAGCAAGTAATAAGGCGGCACATGCTAAAGCAATCCAAATCGCGAAGAGTTTCCAGACGAAACGTAACCATTGCTCATACGGAATACCTGCGATCGCAAGAAACGCCATCAAATGCGCACTTGTCGGAAAAATCATGTTCGTCAATCCATCTCCGTATTGAAATGCTAAGACAGCTACTTGACGCTCGATACCGAGTAAGTCAGATAAAGGTGCCATGATTGGCATCGTCGTCGCGGCTTGCCCGCTCCCCGATGGAATGAAGAAATTCGTGATTAGTTGTACGATGTACATTCCGATGACAGCGAAGAACGTTGGTAAATGTCCTACGGCATTCGATAAGCCGTAAATGACCGTGTCAATGACACGACCTTCTTCAAGAATGACGACAATGGCACGGGCAAAGCCAACGATCAATGCACCGAACGTCACGGCTTTCGCTCCGTCAATCAGACTCTCAAAAGTACCGTTCACACCGAGTGTGATGATCCCAGCAATCAGTCCAATGATCAAGAACGAGGCTGTCAGTTCCGTCAAATACCAGCCCCACTCGAAAATTCCGATGACGTTGAGCGTGATTCCACCGATCAAAATCAGTAAAACAAAAGCATGACGTTTCGAAAAGCGTGAAATCGTCGTTGCTGCTTCTTCCGCACGACGTTGTTCGAGATCATAAACGAGGCTACGCGTCGGATCCTGTTTGACTTTCCGTGCGTAAGTCATGACATAAAGAATCGTTACGACTAAGAAAACGATATAAACGGCGGTTCGATAACCAAGACCGCTAAAGAGTGGAACTTCCGCGATCGATTGAGCAACACCTACCGTAAACGGATTCAGCATCCCGCCGGCAAAACCAACCGCCGCTCCTAAACTAACGATTGCAGCTCCTGTCATCGCGTCATAACCGAGTGCACGTGCGAGCATGATACCAATCGGTACAAAGATGATTGTTTCCTCTGCCATCCCGATCGTTGCTCCGGCAATCGAAAAGACGAACATCGTCATTGGAATCATGATGTGTCCCTTTTGACCAAACCGACGAATCAATTGATTGATTCCCGCTTCGATGGCACCCGTTTGACGAATGATGCCAAAGACACCACCGACTAAGAAAATGTAAAAGATGATCGCAGCGCCTGCTTCCATTCCTTTCGGGATTGCTTCGAATAAACCAAAGAAAGTGACAGGTGCAGACTCCACCGCGCGATAGGTACCATCGATAACGACGGTCTGACCATCCTGTTTTTCACGGTCGAATTGTCCTGCTGGAAGCGTGTACGTCAAGATGACTGAAATAATGAGAATCGCCATGATGATGGCATATGTATGAGGCATCTTGAAGAATGATTGCTTCGACCGTGTGGCATCTGTTCGATCATTCATGATAAAAGCCTCCTTTTCGTGTCTTTATAAGAATAATGCCCTATTCAGGGAAAAACTAACAGTTTTAATGAAATGTTATGTGATTGTAAAAGAAAAGTGGGACATTTTTAGTCAAATCTCCATCTAAAGATGAACTAGCGAAGGAGCGCGTTGTATAAAACAAAAAAAGAAAGATACCCTAGGTCATAAAACCTAGAATACCTTCCTTATGTGTCACATCACATCAGTTCCTAACTCGTTTCATTATGCTTGGAATGATTGAACGTCTAATGGTTTAGCAAGAGCTGTTTGAGCAAATGCAACGAACTGTCTGAAATGAGCACTTGTGTTATGAGCTTCGATCGCAGCTTGATCTTCCCATTTTTCAATCATCATGAAGACATTTTCGTCTTCTGTACTTTGGAACAGATCGTAGCTGATGTTTCCAGCTTCAGCACGCGACCCTGCTACTAACGTTTTAGTTGCTGCTAAAAATTCTTCTCGTTTTGCGGGTTGTACTTCTAACTTTGCTTCGATGGCGATCATCGGAAAGCCTCCTTTGTAATTTCATTAACTTAAGCATCGTAGCACCTCCCGATTCGTTACGCCATAAAGATGCTCGGACGATTGATGATATTTAATTACGGGTAATTACAGAGGGAATTATTACTTTGTACCACATCAGGGAAGGGAGCAACGAAGATGCGTGTGGAGGTATTTTACTTTGAGGATGACGGACATATTCCGAATAACCCTAATTTTCCGGTCTTGATTTATCGGCATGCATTTGAAGAACCGTCACGCATCGAACAGACTTTCCATTCGCATGACTGGCGTAATAGCTGGGTGGATGGCATTTTTGATTTTCATCATTATCATAGCATCGCCCATGAAGTGATTGGTATCCTCGAAGGACATGCGACCGTCCAACTCGGTGGTCCACTCGGTAAGACCTTTACCTTGACGAGTGGAGACGTTCTCTTACTTCCTGCAGGCACAGGACACAAAGCGCTTGATACAAGTCGACACTTCCGTGTGATCGGTGCCTATCCGAATGGTCAAGACTACGACACACTGACAGGTCAAACAAGTGAACGTCCGGAAAATCTTCAACGGATTCGTCAGGTGATACGTCCCGGTCAAGATCCTGTACTCGGTGATCACGGTCCTTTATTTGAGCATTGGTGACATCTCCTTCTTATGAAGAAGACGTTTTTGTTCGGAGTTCGCGTGGTAAACCCTACTATTGTCTCTCTATTTAAAGGAGGAAGAACGATGAACACAACAGAAAAGACGTTGATACTCGCTGCATTAAAGCAAAAAACAGTGACGTTTCCCGATCAGACACATGTTCGGGCACTCGGACAAGGCACGTGGCGGATGGGGGAAGAGTCGGAGAAGCACGAAGCAGAAATCGAAGCACTCCGTGTCGGTCTCGATAGCGGAATGGAACTCATCGATACGGCAGAGATGTACGGGGAAGGCGCCTCTGAAGAATTAATTCGCGACGCGATCGCTGATCGACGAGAAGAAGTCTTTCTCGTCTCGAAAGTCTATCCTCATCATGCTGGTGGGGAAGCGTTAAAAAAAGCTTGTTCCAAATCGCTTGAACGTCTCGGTACGGATTATCTTGATCTCTATCTTCTTCACTGGCGTGGTGACATTCCACTAAAGGAAACCGTTGAAGGACTGGAAGCCTTAAAACAAGAGGGCAAGATTCGCCGTTGGGGTGTATCGAATTTTGACGTATCAGACATGAAAGAACTGTTGGCACTGCCAAACGGTGACCAGTGTGCTGTCAATCAGGTACTTTATCACCTCGGCTCACGCGGAATCGAGTATGAACTGCTCCCGTTACTACGCGAACATGGTATTCCAGTAATGGCGTATTGCCCACTAGCTGAAGGTGGTTCACTGCGTGATCAACTCCTGAATCATCAGACCGTCGAGGAAATCGCTGAGACACATGGTGTTGAACCTGCACAGATCTTACTTGCTTGGGCGATGCGTGAAGGTGACGTCATCGCAATTCCTAAAGCAGGACAAGCACATCATGTCGAAGCCAACGGTCGCGCCGCACTTTTGAATTTAACAAAAGAAGAGCTAGCTGCACTTGATCAAGCGTTCCCAGCACCAACAAAAAAAGAACCACTCGATATCGTTTAAGGAGGTCATTTTCATGACAAAACATGTTCAACTCGGTCAATCTAACCTATTCGTTCACCCAATCGGTCTCGGTACGAATGCTGTCGGCGGACACAACTTGTATCCAAATCTCGATGAGCAAGCAGGACGCGATCTCGTTCGTGTCGCGTTACAGCAAGGGATCAATTTCCTCGACACAGCTTTCATCTACGGACCAGAACGTTCGGAGGAACTCGTCGGTGAAGTCTGGCACGACACGGTCGCTCGAGAAGATGTCGTCCTCGCGACGAAAGGTGCGCATCAGTTCGTTGACGGAAAAGTCGTCATGAACAACTCACCTGACTTTCTCCGTCAATCGGTCGAAGAGAGTTTAAAACGTCTTAAAACAGACTATATCGATTTATATTACATCCATTTCCCAGATGAATCGACACCGAAGGACGAAGCCGTCGCTGCACTTGCTGAACTGAAAAAAGAAGGAAAAATTCGCGCGATTGGTGTCTCGAACTTTTCACTCGAACAACTGAAGGAAGCGAACAAGGACGGACATGTCGACGTCTATCAAGGAGAATACAATCTGTTTAAACGGGATGCGGAAAAAGAGTTACTTCCGTACATCGTTGAGAACGGTATGTCCTTCGTTCCGTACTTCCCACTCGCCGCTGGATTATTGGCAGGGAAATATACGAAAGAGACGACGTTTGATGATTTACGAAAAAACGACCCGTTGTTCCAAAAAGACGTCTTCGAACAAAACCTCGCAAAAGTCGATCAACTGCGTCCGATCGCAGAAGCGCACAATGCGGAAGTCGCACACGTCGTACTCGCATGGTATTTGGCACAAGATGGCATCGATGCCATCATTCCTGGTGCGAAACGACCGGATCAGGTGACAGATACGTTGCGTACGTTAGACGTTCAGTTATCGCAAGAGGATATTGAAAAAATCGACCAAATTTTTAGCTGATCGTTCTCTTCTTATGCACATGAGCAGAATAGGCGAAAAATCATACTGAACTTCGTATGATAGAGGCATGGAGGCGATTGATCATGAAGCACCATTTTCATTTAACTGCAGACTGGCCGGGAAATCGCAATGATGTCGGTCAGATCGAGACAGGTGAGTTAAAAACAAAAATTTCAATTCCGGACGCTATGGATGGTCCAGGGGTTGGCACGAATCCAGATGAGATGTTGCTTGGGGCAGCTGCTACATGCTATATCATCACGCTTGCCGCAATGCTTGAGCGTAGTAACATCCCAAAAGTCTCCTTAACGATGGAATCTGAAGGCATCGTTGATGTCACGAACGGCGTCTTCACATACGATGCGATCATTCATCGTCCGAAACTCTTATTACCAACCGATCTGTCAGATCGTGATGTAGAGAAGGCGCAACGTCTCGCTGAAAAAGCGGAAGGTTCGTGTATGATTACGCGGGCACTGGCTGGTAATGTCAAAGTATCGCTTGAGGCTGTTGTGGAGCGCGTGTAAGTTAATTTTCAACAATTAGAAATCAAATACTCCTTTAACTATGCATTTTCTAAATCACAGTTAAAGGAGTATTTTTTACTGAACTCAATAACGATAAGGAGTTTTCAAAGAACCTTGTATCTTCCTTTTTAGCATCTCGTAAGAAGCATTTTCATCTTGTCTCATTAATTTATGAATTATTCGATGGCAACTTGCACATAATAGAGCTAAGTCTTCAGTTTGAGTATCTGTTATACCACTTATACTTAATTGATTTTTATGATGCGCTTCAATGTAACCTTTCCCGATAACTCCATAAACTTCCTCATAATTCATCGCACAAATATCACAGAATAATTGACCAGCATGTTTAATTGCAAACTGTTCTTTTGCTTTTTTAACTACTTTTGCATTTCGCTCTGTTATGTAATGCGTGGCGAGTCGCTTTTCGCCTTCTGTATAACGCTCATCTTCTAGTAGACTTTCAGCAATGTGCGAGTTAAGTACTTCACTTTCGTCTGTATAGTACTCTGTTGGAAAAGCAAAGTATTCTTTAAATTTGCTTTCGAAAGTATCAAAGGTCATAAAGGGGTGAAATTTTTCCAGCTTAAATGATTTATCTGATCCGTTCAGATCTTTTTTTAGGTTAATTACTTCATTTTGATTCAGCCATACAAATTGTATATCGTTTATTCTGACTAATTCTTCCTCATTGGTAATACAAAAAATAAGGTAATCATATTCGGTTATTTTCGTATCTCGGATGCCATACATTCCACCCGTTGCCCCTCTTATTCCGATACGTTTCCCATCTAAAATTTGCTTATTCTTTTCTGATTTAAATGATACATTATATTGATCAGACAACGATTTTAACCACTCTTTTGTTAACTTTTTCATTACACTTACAATGTCTTTTTGCACGATCTATCCCTACTCTCGCTTCATTTGGAGGATTGTATTCATGATAAGAAAACAAAAATTTTTAGGAAACCAACATACGAAAGATGTTGCGATGTATTTAGAACAATTGATTCAAGAGCAATCATCTCTTTCACAAGAACAACATCCCGCAACAATCGTTGCTCAATTTTTATTCACCCAATTTCCGAGAACGAGTGAAGTCAAAACTAAATTTGATTTTGAACGTGCTGATCATCATGCTGATTTATATATCTATCAAGACGAACATGTTTATCCGATTCATTTATTTTACCTTAAGAAAAATACAACGATTCAACCTAAAAATCCTGGTGCTAAATCCTTCTTAAGCAAGTATTTTAGTTTAATAGAGGCTCAACATACATTCAACGCATTACTGGATCAGGCGCGTTCTAATCTTTTCAAAGATATTGCGATACACCACGGAATAACTGATTTATATGTGTCAGAAGTAGCTTTAAAAAAATCAATTCATGCATTGCAGTTAGATGAGACCATACTTAAAGCCTATCGTAAACGATTCTTAGAAAGTATTCGAGATCATTGTTATTCGCTCCTTTTTGATAGCCTGAATGAGCAGCAATCTGATTTTTTTAGAGGTTTCAAGCATCTATCGATGATTGAAGAATATAAAGTCATATTCATCGAAGAAACCTCTGAAATCAAACTAGAACAACAGACAATTCAAACATTCAAATCCGTACATTTGTTGAAAAAGAATAATTCATCGATTCATATCTTAGTGGACGACTATGAACTCGAGCTTCGATTCAAGTTCGAGTCTTCTTTGACATCTTCCATTAAATTAGCGACGAAGCTATCGCATACTCGTGAATTAACGAATCAATTTCAACAAAAAACGAAGCAACTCAATGCAAAGTGGTTAAATGCTTTTGAAGATTCTCTACATACTCATACATTACTTACTCATTCAAATAAAAGTAATGCCATCGGTCGCTGTCATGAAGTCCTTACGTTATATCAATTCATCAAACACGATCCAACGATTCATTTAGTCGATCCTACTCAAGTCCATCAGACATTAACAGCTTACTATTCGTATCTTGAACCAAACGTAATGCAACAACTTATTGATAATGCTCACGTTACAACTTCTGTGTTACTTCAATACCTAAAAGATGTATATGGTAAGTCTCAGATTGAACAAGTTCAACTCGTATCAGATAGCTATGTCGCGAATAAATTAGAAACAGCAGACATCTTACTCACTCTTCGACATGAACAAACCTTGATTGAGCTTCCCCTGTCCTTAAAAGCACTAAAAGCGCATAATTCTGTCATGACGATTAAAAATCCAGGTGCTGGTACGATCCTTTCTTATCAATATTTTGATGTTTTCGACGAAATGCAGGAGTTCATTGCAAGGATAAAAGAAAAGTACTTGGTCGGATTGATTTCACGTCAGGAAGTCCTCTCTGAGGTATCGAACGAAATCACAAGACACCTTTCCATCGCTTCACAAACGTCTCTTGTTTCTGGATTAAAAAAAATGATTGGAACGAATTTATCGATTGTCTCTTTTTATCAAAGTTTAACGTGCTCCATTCATCCACCGATTGAAGTCGGAGGGCATATTCATGTATCTCAACATTCATCGACTACGACACGCTTGACTTGGTCCAACGGTAACGAATACTTGAACTTTCGAGTTAAGTTCAGTGCTGGTGCCTCTCATGGATGGTCGTCCCTTAAATTATCGTGTGAACGTTCCGTCTCATAGTGCTAAAAAAACGGACCTACTCATCAAAGAGCAGGTCCATTTTACACTTAAAAGAGTTTCAGTTGTTGTTCCGATTGTTCTACAACCAATTCCTCTGATTTCAACCAATCTGTGATTGGTTGCAAAATACGCAATGCTAAGAGTACCGGTACAGCGTTACCAATTTGTTTGTACTGCTTATCTAACCGATTGTTTAGTTGTGTTTTCATGTTGCCACCATCGTAAAATTCGAACCAATCCGGAAACGTTTGGATACGCGCCGATTCTCGAACGCTCATACGACGATTAGAACCTACTAGACTCCATTCATCTTTACCTATCTTTTGCATCGCCTCACCGCCCGGCCATAATTGTGCCTGTCTGCCGGACGCTTGAATCGTAAAGGCTTGCTCCGTCCACTGCTTTTTACGATTACGAGATAAGTACATCGGAGAAAAACCACCACTATACACATCAGTTGGTTCCTGCGGTAAATCTGCAATCGTCTCTTCTAAAGTCACATAAGGATACTTCCCTAGAGGACCGTGCGTAGCTTTCGGGAATGTATATTTAAACGAGACATCCTTTCGAACACCAATGATAAAGACACGTTCTCGAAGTTGCGGCACCCCGTAATCCCGTGCATTGACAAGTTGATAGCTCACTTCATAACCTGCCGCAGCAAAGTCTTCAATAATTTGGCGTGCTACTTCACCTTTTCCTAAAGTTAATAGTCCTTTTACGTTTTCAGCGACGAATATTTTAGGTCGTGCTTGCATGATCGCCCGAATGAAATGGATATATAAAAAGTTACGTTCATCATCAATTAGACGTGGACCAGCTGAACTGAATCCAGGGCAAGGAAATCCACCAAGTATGACATCACATTCAGGAAAGTGTTTGATCTTTCGTATATCTCGACTATCTTGAAAGACGTCTGTCGAAAAGTTCATCTTATATGTGACGGCAGATTCTCGAAACATGTCATTTGAAAAAATCGTCTCTGTTACGTTTCCTTTTGATATTAATTTCTCAAAAGCTTCTTTTGATTGAAAAACTCGTTCAATGACATCTTCTCCGTACAGACTAACAAGTCCAGCAAGTTCTAATCCTAAATCTAATCCTCCCGCTCCAGAAAACAGACTAATCACACTATGTGCTTTTGTTGAGCGTTTGATATCAGAAAAAAAAGCGGTATCGTCTGTTTCAAAAATACGATTTGTTTCTTCCTGGATTTTTTCGAACAGTACATTTTTGACATCAATCTCTTCATATTCAGTTAAAGGACGGTATTTTGCTCGTCCTCGTTCGTTTAATTTCATAGGTTTACCTCCTGGCAACATCCTCTTGCCTTTATTATAAGCGAGCATCCGTTAAAAGGCCAGCGTTCTGATTAAATCGTAGAATAATTGCTTTTAAAGACATCGCTTCTTTTATATACCAGTTATCCACATGTGGATAACTACATTTATGGTATAATTATGCCACTTATCCACAAGTAGAAATGAGGAAACTTACATGTCTCGTGAACTTTATCCGATCGTTGTCAAACCAGAATGGATTGAATCGATTCGAAGCGGGTATCCCGCATTACGCAAGGAAATGTTCGAAGCCTTACAACATGTCAAAGAGGCAGGCGGACTGCTCCATCTGATGACAGAACATAAAGAATACCTCGCGACTGGTTATTTTGGCAAGCAAGAAAAAGGTGTCGGTTGGACTCTCTCCATGGACGAGCAAGAAGCGATTGATGTCGACTTCTTCAAACAACTTTTTGAACAAGCATTAGACAAACGAAACGAATTTTTTGAAGAGTATTCAGAAGCCTTCCGTATCTTTAACGGTGCAGGAGATGGTATCGGTGGTTTGACAATTGATTGTTATGATCATCATTACCTTATTACATTCGAAAATGAAGGCATCTATACATTCCGTCCACTGATTCTTGAAGCTCTTGAATCACTACTGAATTACAGGAGCATTTATGAAAAACGAGATTTCCTCGTCGATCTTCAACCCGTCAAAGGCGACGACTTTTTGAAAGGGGAACGAGGCGATTTTCCTGAAGTCGCACAAGAATACGGTGTGTTGTATGAGTATGACTTGGATGCTGGTATGCGGACTGGTTTTGACATTGCCCAACGTGAACTTCGCCGAATCCTTCTCGATTCCGTCGAACGAAAAACCGTACTTAATCTCTTTTCTGATACAGGAACATTAACGGTAGCGGCCCTTTATGGTGAGGCTGCTCAAACGACAAGCGTTGATTTCTCGACACGTAGTCGAAATAAGACAAAAGATAATCTTGTGTTGAACAGTTTTACTCCTGAGAAACAGAAGATTTTAGTTCAGGATGCGTTCGACTACATCGAACAAGCGGATAAGAAGACTCGTTTTGACGTAGTCTTGTTCCATCCACCCGTACAAGTCAATACACGAACACGTCAGTTTCGGACCGAACAGGATCTCGCCCTTTGGATCCAAAAAGTCATTCATTTAACGAATCGCGGAGGACTGCTTGCGATTACGACAGATAGTCCCGCTCTTGATGCGTCACAATTGAAAAAAGCTGTGGAGCAGGCGTTCAACAAGTTGCGTCAAAAATTTGAAGTCGTATGGGAGCAGCCGGAGCAGAAAGATTTCCCGACTCCTCCTTCCATGCCACAACTCGCTCCAAAAAGTATTCTTGTTCGCCGTAAATGACGTGTTATCTAAAAAATCCGCTACTGAATTTTTCAGTAACGGATTTTTTATATTTTTAACAGGAAATGTAAAATGAATGGAGAATCATTTTTAATGGGTTGGATATACACTCACTTTACCAAAGTGTGATGTTCGATCAAATCGTTGATAGAGATCGTTCAACGCATCGCGTTCATAGGGAATCTGCTCTTCAATCCGTATTTCAATCATTCCTTCTTTCACTAAATGCATGAGTTCTGATAAGTGACGTTGCTGTTGTTTCATCTCCTCTACTTTTCCTTTCAGCAACGGAAGCGCGACGAACACAGCTTCAAGTGACAAGGCTTTACTATGCATCATCGTTAAATTTTGTGTCGTCCGTGTCGCGATCGAAATGATGCGTCCCCGCTCTTTTGCGAGTATGAACGATTCTTGTAAATGGTCACCACCGACTGTATCAATGATGACGTCGAATCCATCCAGATCGAGTCGTTTGAGCAATGTTTCAGCTGATTCTTCCTTGTACCGGTGAACGTGAATCCCTTTTGCTTCTAGCCAAGCTGCCTTCTCGTCAGAAGAGGCGCTCGCTGTGACGTCACACCCATAATGACGAGCAAGTTGAACGGTAAGATGTCCTACTCCACCCGTTCCGCCTGCTACATATACGCGGATTCCTGGGGTAATCGCGATTCGCTCTTTTAAAATTTCCATTGCTGTCAATCCAATCACCGGTAAACAACCAGCAACCTCAGCCGATACCCCTTCCGGTCGTAAGACTGCCATTTGTTCAGGCACAAGCATTTCTTCCGCTAACGCACCGGCGCGTTTTCCAAGTCCACCGCCGAATGCGACGATGCGATCGCCGACAGAAAAAGACGTCACCCCCTCCCCGATTTCAATCACTTTCCCCGTTACATCACCCTGGAGAATTCCAGTCGTTGAAGCCGCCGCCACATGTCCGAAAAACATCTTCGTATCAAGTGGATTGATGCTTGACCCCTCGATTTGAACCCGTAATTCGTACTTCCCCGCTTTTTCGGGTGTGACGTCTTTTTCTGTAAGTGATGCATTTTTTCCGTACTGATCGACTACGAATGCTCTCATGAAGAATTCCCCCTTTTTCAATATTAGTCTATCATGATTCAGAATTCTCTCACATTAGTCGTTCATGCTATGATGAAGATATCTTATGACGAGAAGGGACGTTTTTGATTTGAAACAAGAATTGATTGATCGTCTAACTACATACGTGAAAGTCGATACACAGTCGAACTATGAGAGTATGACTGTTCCAACGACAGAAGGGCAATGGACACTAGCTCGTTTGCTCGTAGAAGAATTAAAGACAATTGGCATGGAAGAAGTCACCGTTGATGATAATGGTTATGTCATGGCGACATTACCTGCCAATACAGACGCAGACATTCCTACAATCGGTTTTCTCGCTCATCTCGATACAGCGACAGACTTCACAGGTACGAATGTCCGTCCACAACTCGTGGAAGCGTATGACGGACATCCCATCACGTTAAGTGAAGTGCCATCCGTCATTCTATCGCCAACTGATTTTCCTGCACTGCACAACTACGTCGGTCACACCTTGATGACGACAGATGGGACGACATTACTCGGAGCCGATAATAAAGCCGGAATCGCAGAAATCATGACAGCCATGCATCATTTGATTTCACATCCGGAAATTAAGCATGGTCGTATTCGTGTTGCCTTCACACCTGACGAAGAGATTGGTCGTGGACCACATCACTTTAATGTCGAAGCGTTCGATGCCACGTATGCTTATACGGTCGACGGCGGTCCGCTTGGTGAGCTTGAATACGAGAGCTTTAATGCGGCGGCGGCTAAAATCGTCTTCCACGGAACAAATGTCCATCCGGGAACAGCAAAAGATAAGATGGTCAATTCGCAGAAACATGCGATGGCGTTCCACGATCGTCTTCCCGGAGAAGAGTCTCCTGAATTCACGGATGGTTTTGAAGGATTCTTCCATCTGATTTCATTTGACGGTTCGGTCGAAAAAACGACGCTCGACTACATCATTCGTGATTTTGATCGTGAAGCCTTCGAGGGACGGAAACACTTCTTGTCTGCCCTTGTCGATGAGTGGAACAAAAAGTATGGTGCTGGTAGTGTGGAAATCGACTTACACGATCAGTACTACAACATGCGTGAAAAAATCGAGCCCCACATGCACATCGTCGATATCGCTCATGCAGCGATGGAGTCGCTTGACATCACACCGATCATTAAGCCGATCCGTGGTGGAACGGATGGCTCACAACTTTCATACATGGGTCTTCCGACACCGAACATCTTTACCGGTGGTGAGAACTACCACGGCAAGTTTGAATTCATTTCGGTCGATAATATGGTCAAAGCAACACAAGTGATCATTGCCATCGCTCAAGGATTTGAACAAGCTTCGCGCTAATCAAAAAGCAGATTCTCAGCGCTGAGAATCTGCTTTTTTTCATGTCTGGCGTTGTGGTCTTTATGCGGTTTATCTTAGACATATTTCAATTAGTTTTTTTCTTGTGTCGTACCGTCAGGAATCGGTAGTTGAACCATACTCCCTGATCCACTGACGAGTGGTGATTTCCCGTCCCACTTCTTGACGGCTTCATATTGAATCATTTCTTTCGTCAACGTCTTCTGTAATTCTTTTTGTGCTTTTGCCAATCCTTGAGCTTCGATCAAACGCGCATCGGCTGCTCCTTTTGCTTCTACGCGAAGACGTTCTGCCTCTGCTTTAGCGATTTCAAGATCCGTTTTCTTTTTATCGAGTTCCTGCGACGCTTTGACACGCGCATCGATTGCTTCCTGTGTCTTTTCATCTGGTTTTGGTGCACCGAGTGCGACATCCTCGATGATGAACCCGATGTCCTTGACGTCTTCTGCAAACTGCGTCTGAATGCTCGTCGAGACGTTTCCTGATTTTTCACCGAACAGTTCGAGGACGGTAACTTTCGAGATTTGCTCACGAGATGCATCATAGAGTCGTTGTTTCAAGTAACCTTTGGCAATCTCATCGATTTCGATTGGTCCGAACTTGTTGAAGACTTTTGTCACCTTATCCGGCGAAACGGAGAAGCTGTATGTAAAGTCGACGACGATGTTCTTTCCGTCTTTAGTCGCAAGCGTCATGTTATCAAGCGATTTCGTCTGTGTACGGATCGGATACTCCGTCACCCGTGTGATCGGTGAAACGACATGCCAGCCTTGCGATAACGTCTCATCTTTGACACCGCTTGACGGGGTATAAACGACACCAACTTGTCCGGGTTCGATTTGTTCGACGACGAACGGCGTTGTAGCCAGCAGGGCTAATACAAGTACACCGGCGATGATCATCGATGGACGAATTTTTTTCTTCGGTTTGATTTCTCTCATTCTGAATCTCCTTTATCAATCTTTTCTTGGATATAGCGATAGAGTTCCATGCCAAGCAAAACGATGAGGGCGAAAAACAATAACGTGAAAAAGATGGCCATCTAACCCCTCCTCTAGCGAATTCCTTACTTTCTTCTACGCATCCATCTGGAAAATGTTTCATTATTTTAAATGTCCGGTTGCTTATTTTTAATTTCTGTCCTAATATGGAAAGAACTTTGCCTGCTCTACGACAGATCACGATTTGTGGTACACTCGAATGAGCACATCACTTACTAGAAACGAGGGTTCATCTCTATATGATTACAGTACAAAACGTCGGTCTTCGCTTTGCGGACCGAAAATTATTCGAAGACGTCAACATCAAGTTCACGCCAGGTAACTGTTACGGTCTGATCGGTGCGAACGGCGCTGGTAAGTCGACATTCCTGAAAATTCTCGCTGGTGACATCGAAGCACAACAAGGCGATGTCATCATCACACCAGGCGAACGCTTAGGCGTCCTTCGCCAGAACCATTATGAATACGAAGAATTCCAAGTCATCGAAACAGTCATGATGGGACACAAACGTCTCTATGAAGTCATGAAAGAAAAAGATGCCATCTATATGAAAGAAGATTTCTCAGACGAGGACGGCATGCGTGCTGCTGAACTCGAAGGTGAATTCGCTGAGATGAACGGTTGGGAAGCGGAGTCGGAAGCAGCGATGCTTCTTCAAGGACTCGGCATCAAGGAAGACCTTCACTCGAAAACGATGGCTGAGCTGACAGGATCTGAAAAAGTTAAAGTCTTGCTTGCGCAAGCGTTGTTCGGTAAACCAGACATTCTCTTACTCGATGAGCCGACGAACGGACTCGA
>NZ_DFQK01000004.1:0-11427 GCF_002377745.1 Exiguobacterium sp. UBA3491 | reverse complement strand
TCGTTCAGTTTTCAAAGTTCGTCGTGTCGTTTTCAGCGACTTTAATATCTTAACAAGTTATCAACCCGATTGTCAACAACTTTTTTGATATTTATTTTTGTGTGTCACGACCATTCGCGGCACAAGAAGTAATATACCATGGCTTTTTGAATCGTACAAGCATTTTATTAGAAAAACATTTAAAAACTTTTATTTACCCGTTTTTTGACTCGTTTATCCCTACATTGACTTCAAAAAGAACGCTCCGTTCCTTCTATAAGCTATAGAAGAAACGGAGCTCTACTCATTGATTTTGTTGGTGACGCATTGTTGGGAAGAGTAATACATCACGAATCGATGGCGCATTCGTCAACAACATGACGAGACGATCGATCCCGATTCCAAGACCACCCGTTGGCGGCATACCGTACTCGAGTGCTTCAATGAAGTCTGTATCCATTTCATGTGCTTCGTCGTTTCCTGCTTCTTTTTCGACGAGTTGTGCTTCGAAACGTTCACGTTGATCGATTGGATCGTTCAATTCCGTGAAGGCATTCGCATGTTCACGACGGACGATGAATAATTCAAAGCGATCCGTAAAGCGTGGATCCTCTGGATTTTTCTTCGCAAGTGGTGATACTTCAACAGGATGACCATAGACGAATGTTGGTTGAACGAGTGTTTCTTCTACTTTTTGTTCGAAGAACTCATTCAAGATATGTCCCGTCGTCATGTGCGACTGGACTTCAACACCGTGTTCATGCGCGAGTTCAAGGGCACGTTCGTTTGAAATCTGTTCGAAGAAGTCGACACCTGTTGCTTCTTTAACGAGATCGACCATGTGCGCTCGTTTCCAACCGACAGATAAATCGATGACGTCTTCTCCGTAAGTGACTTGTGTCGTACCGAGTACTTCTTGTGCGACGTGAGCAATCAGATTCTCTGTTAAGTTCATGATGTCTTTATAATCCGCATACGCTTCATAGAGTTCGATCATCGTAAACTCTGGGTTATGACGTGTTGAGATTCCTTCATTACGGAATACACGACCGATTTCGTAGACTTTCTCAAGTCCACCGACAATCAAACGTTTCAAATGAAGCTCAATCGCAATCCGCATGTAAAGCGTCATGTCGAGTGCATTATGATGCGTGATGAACGGACGAGCCGATGCTCCACCCGCGATCGTATGCAACATTGGTGTTTCGACTTCCAAGTATCCGAGGTTATCGAGATATTGACGAATTCCACGAATGACTTTACTCCGCGCGATGAATGTCTCACGTGATTCTTGGTTCGTAATAAGATCGAGGTAACGCTGACGGTAGCGTTGCTCGATATCTTTTAATCCGTGATATTTATCTGGAAGCGGACGTAATGCTTTCGTTAATAACGTAAATGCTGTGACGTGAACAGAAAGTTCACCAACATTCGTCTTGAACACATATCCTTGGATCCCGACGATGTCACCTAAGTCACATGTCTTATAGATCTCATACGCCTCTTCGCCGACGTCATCTTTACGGACATACAACTGAATTTGACCTTGTACATCCTGAACGTTCGTAAAACCAACCTTCCCTTTACGACGTGTCGTCATGACACGACCCGCGATAGCAACTTCCGGTTTTAGTTCAGCCAACTCTTCTTTTGTATGTTCACCAAACGATGCACGAATGCTCGCGGTATCCGTCGAACGTTCAAAACGTGCGCCGAATGGATCGAGACCTTGTTCACGCATGGCGTTCATCTTACCGAGACGCACCTGCATTTGATCGTTCATTTCCATATCCTGACTCACTGTCTTCACTCCTTTTAATAATGGTTCACGACGATTCTCTCGAATAAAAAGCTGTCGGAATGACCGACAGCCCTTTTAGAAAACCGATACGCTCATCTTCAATGCAACTAGCGTACCACAAAACGACTCTGTCCGACTATACTTTACCTGTTAGGCATATGCTACGTCTTCTTCGAGTGTCTGTAAGTACTGCTGTAGCAGTTCAACGAGTCCCGCGTGTGTGTCGATATTGAATAACGCATTGCGAACGCGACCGTTCCCCTTCATTCCTTTCAAGTACCAGGCGACATGTGTCCGCATTTCGCGCACGGCGAGTTCTTCTCCCTTTAGCGCGACTAGTCGTGTGGCGTGCAAGAGACAAATATCAATCTTCTCGCGCGCCGTCGGTTCTGCCGGAAGCGTTCCTGATTCGAGATACTGGATCGTCTGATACAACATCCATGGGTTTCCGAGAGCGGCCCGTCCGATCATGACACCGTCGACGCCGATCTCATCAATCATCCGTTTTGCATCTTGCGGAGTCTGAACATCCCCGTTCCCGATGATTGGAATATTAACCGCTTTTTTTGCTTCACCGATGATGTTCCAGTCTGCGACCCCTTCATATTTTTGTGAACGTGTCCGTCCGTGAATGGCAACAGCCTTCGCGCCACCTGCTTCTGCCGCTTTGACATTATCGACACAATAGATGTGATGACTGTCCCAGCCGGTCCGCATCTTGACCGTCACCGGTTTATCGATTGCTTGTGTCACCGCATGGACCATCTCATAGACCTTATCCGGATCAAGCAACCATTTCGCTCCAGCATCACTTTTCGTGACTTTCGGGACAGGACACCCCATATTGATATCAATGATGTCGGCATTCGTATTCGCTTCGACATATCGCGCTGCTTGAACGAGTGTCTCCTTTGAACCACCATAGATTTGAAGACTGAGCGGTTTTTCCCGCTCATCCACGTACAGCATCTGTAGCGTCCGTTCGTTCTCGTACAAGATCCCTTTATCGCTGACCATCTCCGCACAGACGAGTCCTGCACCGAATTCTTTTGCGATTAACCGAAACGCCGGATTACAGACGCCTGCCATCGGTGCCAAGATGACTTGATTCTTCAATTTGACATCACCAATGTTAAATTCCATTATTGTTCCTCCGCTTCTAAAAGACCACCTAAGCGTCGCACACCGTTTCGTTCTGTCTCCGGTAACTGCTGGTACAATTGCTCGACACTTTGCCCAAGACCAGGTATGACGCATGTTGCTGCCAGTTCAAGTAATGGCGCGAGGACGAATGCCCGCTCTTGCATCCGCGGATGCGGAACGGTTAATCCTTCAAGGTCAATACGTTCTCCCCCATATAACAAAATATCTAAATCAAGCGTCCGCGGTCCATTTTTGAACAGACGCTCGCGCCCTTCTAGCTGTTCGATTTCCTGCAGTCGTCCAAGTAAGACCTCTGCCTCGTCCGTTGTTTGAATCGCGACGACCATATTATAAAATAAATCCTGCTCGAGATACCCGACAGGTACGGTTTCATAAATGGAAGAGACCTTTACATCATGAACAGACGGTAATGCTCTCAGGCGAGCAATCGCTGCTCTTAAGTGAGCCGCCTTATCGCCGATGTTCGAGCCGAGTGCAATGTAAGCTTGCTTCATGCATAGTCCCCCCGGAGTCGATTGATCTCGACCGCCACATGTTCATAATGACCAGCAATCGGCGGATCCGGCTTGATGACTTTGATCGACGCTTCTTGAATTCGTTCGTCTAACGCAAAGACTGCTTTTGCAATACGATCCGCCAAGGCTTCGACGAGTTGGAGCGGTTCTCCTTCGACGACACGTTTCGTCGCTTCATACAATTCGGCGTAATTGACACTTTTCGTTAAATCATCCGTCCGACCGGCTTCTGCCAATGCAAGTCCGATCGATAAGTCGACATTAAAGCGTTGACCGAGTTTCGTCTCTTCTGCAAATACACCGTGATACCCATAAAAACGCATGCCTGTTACATGAATTCGATCCACCGTTATTCCCCCTTCGTCGCAGCCAACATGATGTCCATCATCTGTGCTGCCCGTTTGACTTCTTTGACGTCATGCACACGCATCCAGTCACATCCTTGTTGAATCCCGTAGCACACCGTCGCAATCGTTCCTTCAAGTCGTTCTTCCGTCGGTAATCCGAGCGCGAGACCAATCATCGATTTACGGGACGTCCCAAGTAAAACGGGATACCCGAAGTCCGTTACGATCGATAGATGACGCATCAGGTACAAGTTCTCTTCATGCGTCTTCATGAATCCAATCCCCGGGTCGAGCCAAATGTGCTCTTCCGCTACACCTGCCTGTTTCGCTAACCGAATCGATTCCTCAAGGTCTGCTCGGACTTCTGCAAGCATATCTGCCCCGTGCGCCGTCTCCCGGTTATGCATCAAAATGATCGGTACACTGTATCGCGCTGCGACGTTGACCATCGAACGATCGCCCCACTTCGAGCCCCAAACATCGTTAATGATATCTGCTCCCGCTTCAATAGCAGCTTCTGCGACGACCGGTTTGTACGTATCGATCGACACGAGGACGTTCAGCTCTCGTTTGATGCGTTTAATGATCGGTAAGACACGGGCGAGTTCTTCTTCGACTGATACGAATGCTGCACCTGGTCGTGTCGATTCTCCACCGATATCGATTGCATCTGCTCCATCCGCAACGAGCTGACGTGCTTGCCGTATCGCTTGCTCGACATCGACATATTGTCCACCGTCCGAAAAGGAGTCCGGTGTCACGTTCAAGATACCCATGATGTAAGTCATCGTTGTTCCCTCCTTGTCGTCACCTGTTCGACGGATTGATCGAACAGCGTCATGAGTTGTGCATATCCTATTCCATTGATTCCAGGGAAAGGGCGTCCGTCAAGTGCCGAAATGGCGACCGCTTCCTGAACGGAATTCGTATAGATGATCTCATCTGCTTCTTCGAGCTGTGGTAAATACGCCAGGCGTTCTTCGACTGGTAGGTGTTGCATCAAAAACTGACGGGTAATCCCGTTCAGTGCACCAGTTTCAAGCGATGATGTATACCATGTACTTCCGTAACGCCAAAAGATGTTTGACGTAATGCCCTCACAGACATGACCTTCCTTCGTTAAGAACAACCCTTCTGCTTCCGGATTGAACAATTGGCGTTTCGCCAGTAGATTGTTCATGTAATGATGTGACTTCAAGCGGTATGTCGTCTCCGGTGTACTGCGCGGTAAACGAATCGTCTCGAGTGCACGTTCCGCCCGTTTCCGCGGAGCGATTGGTTTCGCATAGATCAACACGGTCGGCGTATCGTAAGGATCGATTGATAACCCGATCTCGCGTGGACCGGCCGAGACGTTCAAGCGAATGTATAAATCGTTCGCCCCATGTGCGTCATATAAATCTTGGATCGCTTGCCGTAAGGCTTTCCGGTCATATGCTAGCTGGATCCCAAGTGCGACACAACTCATCTGTAAGCGTTCAATATGATCATCGAACAAAAACGGATGTCCGTTATACGTCCGAAACGTCTCGAATACACCCATCCCGTAGACGAATCCGTGATCGAGTGGGGAGATTCTTATCTCTTCTTCTCGTTTGATGATTCCGTCATGCCAGAGATACATAATGCGTCAACTCCAAGAAATTTTTTAACATCTGTTTACCGTCTCGTGTCAAAATCGCTTCCGGGTGGAACTGGACACCTAAAATCGGCAACGTCCGGTGACGGAGTGCCATGATCTCTCCGCCGGCTTCCGCTGTCACTTCGAGTACTTCCGGGAATGTCTTACGTTCAACGACAAGTGAATGGTAACGCGTCACCGGTGTCGCTTGTGGGATCCGTTCAAAGATGCCTTGTCCGTCATGCGTCAGTGGCGAGACTTTTCCGTGCATCAGCTCCTTCGCACGGACGACTTTACCACCGAATACTTGTCCAATCGCTTGATGACCTAAGCAGACCCCTAGTATCGGCACCTTCCCAGCGAAGTAAGCAATCGCCTCTAGACTGATCCCCGCTTCATTCGGTGTACAGGGACCCGGTGAGATGACGAGATGATCGGGTTGCAACGCTTCGATTTCCGCAAGCGTAATCGCGTCGTTGCGAAATACCCGGATGTCTTGTCCAAGTTCGCCGAAATACTGGACTAAGTTATACGTAAAGGAATCATAGTTATCAATCAATACAATCATCGTGTTCCCTCCGCCGTTTCTTTTGTCACCCATAACGCTTTGGCCTTACTGAGTGACTCCTCATATTCACGTGCCGCATCCGAATCCGTGACGACTCCAGCACCTGCTTGAACATATGCCATCCCGTCTTTTGCGACGAGTGTCCGAATCAAGATATTAAAGATGACATCATCCGCCCAACTGATGAAGCCAAGCGATCCAGTGTAGATGCCGCGCCGAACTGGTTCCAGTTCTTCAATGATTTCCATCGTCCGGATTTTTGGCGCACCGGTGATC
The DNA here is from genome assembly GCF_002377745.1 of Exiguobacterium sp. UBA3491. Classification (NCBI taxonomy): domain Bacteria; kingdom Bacillati; phylum Bacillota; class Bacilli; order Caryophanales; genus Exiguobacterium; species Exiguobacterium sp. UBA3491. The sequence goes on along the minus strand of NZ_DFQK01000004.1, from coordinate 5,156 downwards.
GTCCCACCTGGGAACATTGCAGCGAGCACTTGACTCCCGGAGTGTTCCGAAGCCACTTCCCCTCTGACGTTTGAGACGATATGTTGCACGTGGGAGTATTTCTCGATCACCATCAGCTCATCGACATGAACCGTACCATAACGACTAACGCGCCCTAAATCATTCCGCTCTAAATCAACGAGCATCACATGCTCTGCCCGTTCTTTTTCGTTATCCAGTAAGGTTTTCGCGAGTCGTAAATCCTCTGCTTCATCCTTCCCGCGTGGTCGTGTTCCCGCAATCGGGCGTGTCGCTAACGCATCACCGATTTTTTCGACGAGCAACTCAGGTGAGGCGGACACAAGTGTTAAATCCTCATCTGCGAAGTAACCCATGTATGGAGAAGGATTAATTTGTCGTAATACATCATACAGATGTTCCGCTGTCGTCCCAAGCGGTTCTTGTTGGCGGACGGACAAATTGACTTGGAAGACGTCACCATCCTCAATATACGATTTAATCCGGTGTGCCGCTGTCATGAACGCTTCCTGTCCGAAAGCTCGTTCTCGCTCGCCGGATGAACCGGTTGTTGTAAACTGCGGTCTATTTGTCTTGAGGCACCAACGCGCGACTTCTTCTTCAAGAATCTGTGTCGCTTCCTCTGCTGTGTCTCGCGTCACGGCAATGAACAATTGCTTCGTTTCCTCATCAAACACGGCAACTTCATCGTACCAGTAGAACGATAAATCAGGTGTTTGTAGATCATCCATCGCTTGCTCCGGTAGCTTTTCTAAATAACGGACAGCATCATAACTGACATATCCGGCAAATCCACCAAAGAATGGCGGCATTCCATTCGGTCGGATGGATTCACGTTCGACGCGGAGTCGTTCGAGTAGATCAAACGGGTTTGCCGTCGACGTCTCGACTTTTCCATCTGTCTCAATCGTCGTCATCCCGTCCTTTGTCCGGAGGTATCCGACAGTACGAGTCGCCGCCATCGTATACCGTCCGATTCGACCGCTTTCGAGCCAGACGTGTCCTGTTGTTCCAATCGTCTGTTCGACATACCGATTGTAGAATTGTTCTTTCGTCCATGGTATTGCTTTATATTTCGTCTGTCGCATACGCGTCCCCCACTTCACACTATTCTGCTCTCATTATACGCAAAAAAGTACACGGAAGCCGAATGACTTCCGTGTACGTATGATGGATTACTTCGATTGATCTGCTTCTTCCTCGACTTGATACAGCGGTGTACTTAAGTACCGCTCACCGTTTGAAGGAATGATCGCGAGGACATTTTTTCCTTTACCGAGACGTTTTGCCGTCTTGAGCGCCGCTGCAATCGCAGCACCTGACGAGATACCACCTAAGACACCGTTCGTCTTCGCTGCTCGGCGTGCGTGATCAAATGCTTCTTCCGTCGTGATTTGCTCGACACCATCATAAATATCTGTATCGAGAATCGACGGTACGAATCCAGCACCGATACCTTGCAGTTTATGCGGCCCCGGTTTACCACCTGATAAGACCGGTGAATCCGTTGGTTCAACAGCAATGATTTCAATGTCTTGGAAAGCATCGCGTAACACTTTACCAGCACCCGTGATCGTCCCACCGGTTCCGATTCCCGCGATGAACGCATCGAGTTGCATACCTTCGAACGCTTCGACGATTTCAGGACCTGTCGTTTTTTCATGCACGACTGGATTGGCACCGTTATTGAATTGTTGAGGCATGAAGTAACCGTGCTCTTCCGCTTCCGCTGTCGCGCGAGCGATCGCCCCCTTCATCCCTTCAGGACCTGGCGTCAAAATCAATTCCGCACCATAGGCGCGAAGCAACGTCCGACGTTCCATGCTCATTGTTTCCGGCATGACGAGGATGGAACGGTATCCCTTCGCCGAAGCGACCATCGCTAGTCCAATACCCGTGTTCCCACTCGTCGGCTCGATGATCGTATCTCCCTCTTTAAGTTGACCTGCTTCTTCTGCCGCTTCAATCATTGATAACGCGATCCGGTCTTTTACGCTAGATCCAGGGTTCATGTACTCCAGTTTCAGATATACATCTGCATCCTCAGGACCCGTTAGATGATGTAACTTGACGATCGGTGTCCGACCGACTAAATCTAATACTGAATTCGCAATACGCATGACCATTCCTCCTCATTAGTGAACCGCTTGAATTCCAAGTAATCCGATAGATTAATTATCAGCGGACTGGATGAAATCTGTCAATCAAAGCGTTTAACTTCCGGCTTTTTTCCATCCTTTGTCTGGCGCTCGACCGCTTCTTGAATCAAACGATCGATTGTCTGCTTCTCTTGTTCCGTTCGCATCGTCTGATAGACCATTGCTCGGGTGATTTTTTCATCACCGACTTCGGCGATGACATCCTCAAGCGGACCGCCAATGCTGTCCTGAACGATTTTAGGAGAATCGACCTTAGGGAGCTCACCCATGAAGGCATAAGCGCCGGTCATGAAATTCGTCAACAATAAGATGAAGATCAACATCCACAAGTACTTAGGTTGTACATTCCCCATATCGGATCCCTCTTATGCTCTTTCAAGTGATTTTTCGCGAAGTTCCTCTAATTCTGGAACATCATAGTGGTAATGCTCTGAACAGAAGTGACAAACAGCTTCCGCGCCACCATCTTCATCAATCATCGCTTGAATCTCATCTGGTCCAAGGGCAATAATCGCTGTTGCTAATTTGTCGCGGTCACATGTACATTCGAATGACACCGGAATCGTATCAAGATGTTCGTAGTCACCGAGAACGAGTTCTAACATTTCTTCGGGTGTTTTTTCCTCACCGACGAGAATGGAGATTGGTTTAAGAGCTCCGACACGTTTTTCAAGCGCTGCGATCGTCTCTTCCGATGCACCCGGCATCAATTGAACGATCAACCCACCTGCTGCAATGACCGATTCGTCTTCTGGGTAAACGAGAACGCCAGCTCCAACGACTGATGGACTTTGTTCCGATACAGCGAAGTAATACGTGAAGTCTTCGCTGATCTCACCGGTTTGAATCGGAGATTGACCTCCGACAAAGTCACGCAACCCGAGATCCTTGATGACAGAGATGTTTCCGCGACCGACCGCTTCACCGACTTTTAATTTCGTCAGACCGTCTGCATTGACGTACGTATCCATCTCGACGCGGGGACGACTGACATATCCACGAACGACCCCTTTTGCATCGGCATCGACGATGATTTTTCCGATTGGTCCATCGCCTTCGACTTTCAATGTGACACGTGTATCGCCTTTTTGCATCGTACCCATCATCGCGCCGATTGTTAGTGTCCGACCGAGCGCTGCCGTGACGACCGGTGTCGTCTGGTGACGAAGTTGTGCTTCATAGACCGTTTTTGTCGAACGTATCGCAAATGCACGAACTTCTCCGTTGAAGCCTAACGCCCGTACTAAATAGTCATCTTTTAATTGTGCTAATAATTCTTCCCGTTTCATCTTAATCCCTCACTTATTTCGTTCGTAGATAATCCGTAATCCATCTAACGTCAAGAATGGATCGACGATCTCAATCATCGTGGATTCCTCGCTGATTAGTCGGGCTAAACCACCGGTCGCAATGACCTTCGCTTCACCCATTTCTTCTTTCATCCGGTGAACGAGTCCGTCCACCTGCGCCACATATCCGAAATACGTACCCGATTGCATCGCATGGATCGTATTTCGTCCGATGGTTGACTGCGGTTTCGCAATTTCAATTCGCGGCAATTTTGCTGCCTTATTATAGAGTGCCTCGGTCGCAACCATCACACCCGGTGAGATGATGCCGCCGTAATACCGTTTTTGTGCATCGATGTAACAGTACGTCGTCGCTGTTCCAAAATCGACGATGATCATCGGTCCCTCGTATTTCGCCGTCGCCGCTACTGCATTGACGATTCGATCGGCTCCCACTTCCCGTGGATTATCGACTTTTAAATCGAGTCCTGTCTTGATTCCTGGTCCAATCAAAAACGGACGGCGTTTAAAGTAACGCACACACATATTTTCTAGTGGAAACACGACGGGGGGTACGACAGATGATAACACGATTCCCTCGATTTCTTCCACGTTTAGCTCTGCGTCACGAAATAACGCTTTGACGAGCATACCGTATTCGTCCGTCGTCCTTGTCCGGTCTGTCGCAATCCGCCAATGCTCGATCAACTCTTGTCCTTGATAGACACCTAAGACGATATTCGTATTTCCGACATCGATGACTAAAATCATTTGCTTATTTCCCCGCTTCTTCTCGATTTTCATGCTTCTTTTTATATTCCGTTGTTTCACGCTCGGAATGATATACGTTGTGATTATACCATGCTCGTATGGTCACACCTACCGATGTGTATTCGCTCGGTCTGTAACAAAAAAGAACGGATTCGATGCGAGATCGAATCCGTTCCATCCGTTTACACTTGATCGTCGCGACGCGGCGTATCTGGTGTATCCGTATCTACATTTTGTCCTTCGTCAACGACTGAACCCATTTGCGTTGGAGACTCTGTCGGTTGATCGACGGTTGCATCTGTCGATTCCGGTGCTTTCTCTTCTGCTTTTGGAGTCGTTGCTTCTGGTTCATGTTTTTTGTATTCGCCTGTCTCTAAGAGATGGTGAATTTGTTTTTGATCAAGTGTTTCGACTTCAAGCAACGTCGTTGCAATCAAGTCGAGCTGATCGCGCTTCTCAGTCAGAATATCTTTCGCTTTTTGGTAACAGCGGTTGATGATCGCTTGGATTTCCGTATCGATCTCGTGTGCGATTGCATCCGAGTAATTCTGTTCGTTTTGGAAATCACGGCCGAGGAAGACGTTACCGCTTTGACCTGATCCGAATTGAAGTGGTCCGAGTTTTTCACTCATTCCGAACTCCATGACCATTTTCCGTGCAAGACCTGTCGCACGCTGGAAGTCATTGCTTGCCCCAGTCGAGACTTCTCCGAAGACGATGTCCTCTGCGACGCGACCACCGAGCAATCCAGTAATCTTATCTTCGAGTTCCGGCTTCGTCATGAAGTAACGATCTTCTTTTGGCAACATGACGACATATCCGCCCGCGTTACCACGAGGAACGATCGTTACCTTGTGTACTTCATCCGCATCGTCGAGCGTGACACCGATGATCGTATGTCCAGCTTCGTGCCATGCGA
>NZ_DFQK01000023.1:0-15800 GCF_002377745.1 Exiguobacterium sp. UBA3491 | reverse complement strand
TGCAGATTGCAGGTCGGTTTTTTGTGTGTAGTCCCGAAAGAAATAGAAAAACTGACAAGTGAACGTCAATCCGTCATCAAGTCAGTTTTAAGACAAGCATCTAGATTAAAAAGAAGGTGTTGTGTCAAGAAGGCGAGACTTGATTTGACGTAATAGTGCTGCAGCACGCGCTTCAAGAGGTGCTGGTAATTGATTTAAGGAGAAATATTGTAAGTCGAGACTCTCTCCATCTGTCATTTGTAATGTACCGGATACGTCTTTTGCTTGAAAGAGATGAATCACACTGTAGGTTTGGTCACCATTTGGATAACGGAAGAAGTAATCAGGACCAGAAAAGACGTCTAGCAGTTGAACGCTTTGTGCTTGAAGTCCGGTTTCTTCCTGCAACTCACGCATCGCGACTTCTTCAAGTGTCTCACCCGGTTCCATTGAACCACCGGGGAGCCCCCAACTGTGCGTATCCGAACGATATTGAAATAGCAGTTCAAATTGTGAATTCATGACGAGTACGGTCGCGCCTACACTGATCAACGGTCGATTTCCTACGATTTTTCGTAAATCTAATAAGTATCCCATCTGTTCACTCCTTTCGTATCAGTATAGAAGAATATTCATTATGACAGTTAGTAAAAAGAAATGAGGCAAAAAGACTTGCCAATTTAAAAGACACATGTTATATTAATATCTGTCGAAACGTTATATCATCGCGGGGTGGAGCAGTCTGGTAGCTCGTTGGGCTCATAACCCAAAGGTCGTCGGTTCAAATCCGGCCCCCGCAACCAATTTTTAAATAATCAAATCCGAAACGTTTATCGTCGCGGGGTGGAGCAGTCTGGTAGCTCGTTGGGCTCATAACCCAAAGGTCGTCGGTTCAAATCCGGCCCCCGCAACCAATTTTAAACTTAACTTCAACTTTACTACGAAACGTTCAGCGTTTCGTATTTTTTTTTGCCTTTTTCGTCCGGTACAATAGAGAAGGACGAACAGTGCGTATTAAAGGAGGAGACATCGTATGATAGAACTGGAAATGAACAGCTTGGAAGAAACGACTGCCTTGGCTCTTGAACTCGGACGACGTGCTGAAGCAGGGATGGTCATTACGCTTGACGGAGATTTAGGTGCTGGGAAAACGACTTTTACGCAAAGCTTTGCGAAAGGATTAGGTGTGACGCGTCATGTCAACAGCCCTACCTTTACGATCATGAAAGTCTATACGGGACGTCTCCCTCTCTATCATATGGATGTCTATCGCCTGGAAGGTTCCGGTGATGATATCGGACTTGAAGAATATTTGAATGGTGAAGGCGTCGCCGTCGTCGAGTGGTCTGAATTGATTGCGGACAGCCTTCCACCGGAACGGTTGGCAATCACGATCACGCGAACGGGTGACGATAGTCGACGTTTTGAGCTGACGCCGATCGGAGAACGATACATTACATTATGTGAGGGATTGAAATCATGAAAATCGTAGCTATTGATACATCGACGAAACAATTATCGGTCGCTCTTTCAAACGGAAAACAGATCGTAGCAGAAGCTTCTTACGTCACGTCTTTGAATCATGCGACAAAACTCATGCCGTTACTTGAGCGCTTGATGGCGGAAGCGAAGTGGGCACCATCCCAACTGACACGCGTCGTCGTTGCTGACGGTCCTGGTTCTTATACGGGATTACGGATTGGTGCGACAACAGCGAAGACGCTTGCCTATACACTCGGTATCGAACTGGTTGCGGTCTCGACACTTGAACTGATGGCAGCTTCGACAGGTCATACGGGACGTGTTGCAGCGATTCAAGATGCACGACGTGGATCAGGTTTTGTCGGAGTATACGACGCTGGGCAACGAATCGGTGAAGAACAACATGTCGAAATCGCCTCTTTTGTGAAGACGTTAGCGCCAGATACGCTTGTCACAGGAGACGTCGATACATTTGAAGAACTTCTTCAACCATTTGAAAAGGCGGCTCCTGCGTTTCGGACGCCGCGTGCCGGAGTGCTCGCCTTACTCGGTGCAACACGCGATTCAGTCGAAGCGCATGCGTTTGAGCCACGTTACCTGCGTCTGGCTGAAGCAGAAGCGAAATGGATCGAGGCACAGCGTCATGAGTAAGGGGATTCGTCGCATGACCGTAAACGATGCTGCAGGTGTTCACGCCGTCGAACTCGAATCGTTTGCGACACCGTGGACACTGGATGCCTTCGAAGCAGAAATGACACAAAATCCGAATGCCTATTATGTCGTTGCCGATCAAGACGGAATCGTCGGATTTGCTGGTCTGTGGCATATTGCGGATGAAGGACATATTACAAATATTGCCGTCAAGCAGTCGCACCGCGGACAAGGACTTGGGGAAGACTTGCTAACGGCGTTGATCGCGGTCGGTCGTGCACTCGATTTACGAGCGATGACACTTGAAGTACGTGTCTCGAACACACCGGCGCGAACCTTATATGAAAAACTCGGATTTCACTATGTTGGTATCCGAAAACGATATTATCAGGACAACAATGAAGATGCTGCCATCTATTGGCTGGAGCTGGAGGGAGAAGACTTATGACACAACCATTGATTCTAGCAATCGAATCGAGCTGCGACGAAACGGCGGCTGCCGTCGTTCGTGGAGGAACCAACGTCTTATCGAATGTCGTCTCGTCTCAAATTGAAAGTCATAAACGATTCGGTGGAGTCGTGCCTGAAGTGGCATCACGACATCATGTCGAACGGATCACATACGTCATCGATGATGCATTGACGGAAGCAAACGTCACGATCGACGATATCGATGCGATCGCTGTCACGGAAGGTCCCGGACTGGTCGGGGCTTTACTCGTTGGTGTCAGTGCGGCAAAGACACTTGCTTTTGCGCATAATAAGCCTTTGATCGGTGTTCATCATATCGCAGGTCATATCTACGCGAATCGTCTCGTGCAAGAGCTTGAGTTCCCGCTCGTCTGTTTGATTGCATCAGGTGGGCATACGGAACTGATTTACATGCCAGAAGACGGTGTATATGAAGTCATCGGTGAAACACGTGATGATGCCGCGGGAGAAGCATATGATAAAGTCGCTCGAACATTGAAGTTACCGTATCCAGGTGGTCCACGAATCGACCAGTTGGCACAAACCGGGCAGGATACGTTCCATTTTCCACGCGTCTGGCTCGAGAAGGACTCGTATGACTTTAGCTTCAGCGGTTTAAAGTCAGCGGTCATCAATGCCGTGCATAACGCTGAGCAACGGGGAGAAGTGATCATCCCGGAAGATTTAGCTGCGAGTTTCCAAGCGAGCGTCGTCGAAGTACTCGTGACGAAGGCGATCCGTGCCGTGAAGGATAAAGGGGGACGTCAACTGCTGCTTGCTGGTGGCGTCGCCGCTAATAAAGGATTACGTAACGGTCTCGAAGCAACGTGTGCGAAGGAAGGAATCGATCTCGTCATTCCGCCGATGCACTTGTGTGGAGACAATGCGGCGATGATCGGAGCGGCTGCGATTCATCCATATCGCGCGTTACGCTATTCGACACTTGCCATGAATGCAGAACCTGGGCTAGATTTAAAGTAAGGAATCCGAACAACTTGGGGGAAATGGAATGAAAAAAGTCATCATCGCATTGTTAGCGGTACTGGTCATCGTCGCGATTGGACTTCAGGTCCGAGAAATCGTCAACGCATACCAAGTCGCCTATAAGGAAGAACTCGTACCCGATAAAAAAGCGGTCGAGACGAACACGAAACAACGTCCACTTTACGAAATCGGACGAGCAGAAGGGGAAAAAACCCGGATTCAAAAGTTGTACGCTTTTGATCAGACAATCAATGGGAAGCTCAGTAACGTCGTCATCGTCGATCGGAAGTACGGTTTAACGAACAAGGCGAGTGATGATTATTTCATGATTGCTCCCGGAACACCAGTGACGGATCAAGAGAAGAAGTCATTCGAACCGATGATTCAAAAGATGGATGCGGAACAAGTCCAAGCAGAAGTGATCTCGAAGCACGAGGTGACAGCTGTTGAAAACAATAAAAAACGAACTGTGACGTTATTTAAGGTCTTTTATAAAGATACGGATCAAAACGAATACCTCTTCTTCATCGAAAAAGAGGGCGGGCTGAAACTCGATCTATTCAAGAAGGGCTACTCACGTCTTTCCAATTACTAATCCATTAAAACAGCGGATTCCTAAAAAGGAGTCCGCTGTTGTTCGTTCATTGCCATTCAGTGATACCGGTCAAGTCATCATAGATGCGATCCGGATCAAGATTTAATTCTTCGACCGGAAGTCCGTTTCGATTGATCCATGCCGTTTTGAAGCCGAAACTCTTTGCCCCGGTGATGTCCCAACCGTTCGAGGACATAAAGAGGATCTCCTCGCGTTTTAAACCGAGTGTGTTCAACGCATGCATATAAGAAGCAGGTGCTGGTTTATAGTGTTTGATGTCATCAACACTGACGAGATGTTCGAACCGATCGGCTAAACCTGACTGTTCGATCAACGGATCGAGCATATCATGGGAACCATTCGAGAAGACGACCAAACGTTTATGCGCCATCGTCTCGAGAACAGAGCTAACTTCTGGGTACACATCAAGTGTCAGGTACGTCTCCATTAAAGTCGTGATTTGTTCCTCGGTCACATGGAGCTTCAGTTCGAGTAACGTATAACGGAGGGCATCTTGTGTCACTTGGCTGAACGGCACATATTGTCCGTTCAATTGTCGCAAGAAGGAGTACTCCAGTTGTTTCTCTCGCCAGCGTTTACTGATCGCTTCTCCGTGTCCCGGATACAGCTCCTCTGCTTGCTCTTTGACGGAATGGACATCGAATAATGTACCGTAGACGTCAAAGACGAGTGCTTGAATCGTCATAAAAACATTCATCTCACTTTCATAGAGTCTGTTTTAAGAATTCCCTTACATGACGGATTCAAACGATACTTATGAATGGACCTGCTGCAAAAAGCGATGAAACGTCTGTGCGAACGCGCGACAAGCGGCTTGTTTCTCCGGTGTGTTCGGATCAAACTCAATCCTCAAGCCATTCGTGACGATGGTCGCCCCAGCTTCTTTTAATGCGTCTTCAATCAAATCAACGGCTGCGCAGTACTTCGGATAATCAAGATCCCCCGAACCAAAAGCAGCAGCCGGCATCCCGTCTAAAAATTGTTTCCGTAGCTCCTCGACGAAATCTTCTGCTTCATACGGTAAATCACCGTCTCCCCATGTATATGAGCCGAGTAGTAGACCATCAAAACGTGATAGATCCTCCCCGACGAATTGATCCAGTTCTGTGATCGTCACGTTGACATCGTGTTGCTCGAGCTCACGTTGAATGATCGAGACGATATCTTCCGTATTACCGGACATGCTGACGAATCCAATTGCAATCTGCATGCATGTTCCTCCTTTCGCTGTACTTCTTTACTTTAATTGATAATGATTATCAATTTCAAAATATCATATAAAAAAACACCTTCCGAAGAAGATGCTTTTTCATACATTAGTCTTGTAGTTCGGCCCATTCCTCAATGGAACGAATGACCGGTTCGAGTTGATGCCCTTTGTCGGTCAAACTGTATTGAATCTTAATCGGACGATCGGGAATGACAGTCCGGATGACGATGCCTTCCGCTTCGAGCTCCTTCATACGTTCCGTGAGCATGCGACCTGATAATTCGGGGATGGCATCTTGAATCTCATTGAAACGACATGTCTTCGTCAACAAGTGACGTAAAATCAGACCTGTCCATTTCTTACCTAAGATTTCAAAGGCATGTTCGACTTTGGGACAAAGAGCCGTTTGGATTGCGACTTCTTCCATCAGCACTCATCCTTTCTATAGTTGTAGTATACCCGCTTCTGCTAAAAAAATCGAATCATTTTACTTAATGTAAAATAACAGACGGGAAATAACCTACTTACTTTTCATCAAAACCGTTGGTATCACTACGTTTCGAGAAAGGACGGGGTATGCACCGGAAAACACCTGCACAGAATCTGCACATCTTGTGTTCGAATCAGGCGTTTTTGTCGTCGTACATCGCATCGAGCAAGGTCCGTGTCCGGTCCTTCATCTCGTCGGTCACGTGTAGATACGTCTGCACCGTCGTACTCAAGTTGGCATGCCCGAGCATCGCCTGCACCCCGGTCAGCGGCAACCCTTCCTGGATGAGCAAGGTCGCATAGGTGTGACGGAGTGTGTGCGACGTGATCGAGGGCAAGTCTGTCTCTTCGAGCAGACGTTTGAATGTCCGGGTCGCGAACGCGTCGTAGATGTACTGCCCGTTCGTGAGCGTGAAGACGAGGTCTTGTGCGTTCTCTGCGCCACGCTCGTGCAGCCACGTCCGTTGCTCGAAACGCCAGCGTTCTAAAATCTTGCGGAGACGATTGCTCATCGGGATGATCCGGCTCTCGCCCGTCTTGACCGTCGCCCAGGTCTTGATGCCTGCCTTGTACGGCTGATGGGCTTGCCGTTCGACGTGGATGAGGTTATTCTTGAAGTCCACCTGTTCCCAGCCGAGCGACCGCGCTTCATTGCTCCGCATGCCCGTGTGGATCAAGGTGAGGTAGAGCTTCGCTTCCGGAGTGTCCTTGTAGCGCTCCTCGAACTGCTTGATGTGGTCAATCGTCCAGAGCATCTTCTCCCGTTCCTTGTACTCGCGGCGCATCGGGATACGGAGTTCACGGTCATGGACGTATTCCTGTTCACGGGCGTACTTGAGCAGGGCGTTGATGTGACGGGCACCGGCATTGCGGCTACTCGTCTTGATGCCCCGCATGAGCGCCATCTGGTCCGTCCACTCGATCAGTTCCTTGCGTGTCAGCTTGTTGATGTCGCGGGTGCCGAAATGTTGGACGAGCCGTTGCAACTCATAGTGGCGGATGTGGAGCGTCATGTCCTTGAGTAGGTTCGCCTGCTTCGCCATGTACTCCGTCACGACGTCGGCGACGCGGATCGTCCGCTTGCGTCCGGTCAATCCTTCCTCGTTCTTGCGGATCTCGTCCATCGCCCAGCGTTTGAGTTCACCTTGCGTCCGGGCGGTCTTGCTCGGCTGGTACCGCGTCCCGTCCTTCGCCGTCAACGAGAGGCGGGTCCAGTACTTGCCGTTGTTGAGCTTGATGATTTTGTAGTTCATGATGTTCCTCCTTTTACGTACATACGTTCGAAAATCGTCTGTAAGAAAAGGCACCTGAGTGCCTTCAGTGTACACCTTTTTATGAGCCTTCGGTTTTAGCAGTTTTGAAGAATTGTTCGAATCCAGGCAAGTCCATCTGTGTGGCCGCTTTGATCCGTTCAAAATGGCCTTTGACTTGAGCAAGCGTTCCTTCTGGGTCTTGGCGGAACTTCCCTCGGTAATCCTCAAGGAGTGCGTCCAGTTGTTCCAGTTCCTTGACGATGATTAGATGTGCTTCGCGCGTCTGACGGAATCCTTCTTGCGTGTAATCCGGTGCATCAAAATGCGTACTGGACGTGATCTCGATCGAGAGATTGCTGTCGTAAACAAACAAGTCCTTCAATTCTTCACGCGGGACGAATTCAAATTGTCGTAATCCATCCTTTTCGACATAGGGCGTGAAACGTTGTTCCAGTTCATCTGCTGCTACGTAGATCGCGTTCATGTTCTCGCCGATCCGTACAACACTTTCGATGGCTTCCGGATACTTTTCGACATCAGTCATCTCGGGTTCAGCCGGTGTTGGTTCTTCAACAACAGGTTCTTCCGGAGTCGATACCTCTTTCTTTTCCGGTTCAACCGTTTCGGTTTCCACCTCTGATTTCTTCTCTGCAACTTTTTCCTTTGCGGCTACTTTCTTCTGGACTGCTTCTTGCTTCGGCTGACTCGCGGCGATGGGTTCCTCACGATTGAACCATTGATAAGCGCCCGCAACCACAAGTAGAATAGCGAATACACTGACGATCCATATCAATCTCCGCTTCGAGCGCCGTCTATCCGAACGTCTTCTCTCTTCCAATTTATATCCTCCTTTAGCAAGACCCTTGCTAATTCCGATGCGTTCCATTTATGTTATGTATATCCATACTCATTCTAACCCAAACAGGTTCCCGATATGAGGCGGGTTTATGCGATTTAGTAAATATCATTCGACAAAGTCTGACGTTTCGTGTCGAACGATTCTTTACCAAACGTGAGAAAATATTGTAATGGGTCTATTGCATTATTTTCCAAAGTTATTTACTATGAGTAAAGAATCATATGTAGAATAAATGTTCGTATTTTGATGCGAGCTACGAAGGGGATTGGATGAATGGGGACAGTTGCAGTTTATAAGTCAGAACAAAATGACGACAGCTACCTGGATAAGTTTTTGGAGAATAAGGGACCCATCGCAGTTTGTTTTACCGACGATTTCGGTGATACCGTCGCCTTCCAGTTGGACGCTGAACTTATGAAAAAATACGAAATTGCTAAGACGATCACATTAAAAACAAAATAACATAGAAAAAGACGCCCATTTAGTCGGCGTCTTTATTTCTTTCCCGTTCTTTCGCTTTTTCCATGTTGTGGTTATGGATCACATACTTCGAATAATCTATTATTCTATCGAATTCCTCTTTGCTTAATGAAGACAGTTCTTCTTCGCTCATTCCAAATATACGTAAAATTTTATTCTCTAAAAGTTTCTCCATCTTATAGTCATCCAAAGATATATGTCTATCGTTACTTCTACCATATAAATAATCTAAAGTCGTTTCAAAGAAGTCGGCGATCTCTAATACTTTCTCGTGTTTCGGCTTAGTGGCGTTTCTTTCCCAGCTATTATACGTCGTCGGCTTCACATCTAATCTCTTCGCAACTGCTACCTGGCTCATACCTCTCTCTACGCGCAGCGTACGAATGCGATCTCCCATAGTATCCATTATTTCGATCTCACTCCTATACGTTGTCTCCAAAATAAGTCCACCTCTTTTCTAAATACTATCCTAATCGTGCAGACCATTTCATGCACCTTTATTCTACCGAAAAAATGGTTATTTTGCCATTCAGAAAACAATATACAGAATTAATGGATAAAAAGCATTGACATACGGAAATAATGGATTTATAGTAAGGGTACACCAGAAAACAAGGAGGTGACAAAATGAAGTTTGCAGGACGGGAACGGATGCGGGAGCGACGTGAGGAACTCGGGATCACCCAGATCCATGTCGCGAGAAAATTAGGATACAAAAAGTCGACGAACGTCAGCTTGATGGAATCAGGCGAACAGAACATTTACGTCGGTCAGGCGTTAGCGATTGCACGAATTCTTCATACGACAGTGGAGGAACTTTTTTTTGAAGAAGAAGTACGGAATTAATGGATAAATACATTTTTATCGTACGTTAGGTGGTGAAAACATGCAAGAAACGATTGTATTGACCTTTACCCCGGAACAGCTAAAAGCATACATCTCCGAGATCGTCCGCGATGAAGTCGAGAAGTCGGCTGGCAAGGTGTGGTTCTCGGAGTCGGAAGCGCAAGACTACACGGGGTACTCGAAACGAACGCTCTACAACGCACGAATCGATAAGACGCTCAAGGCAAGCATGGTCAATCGTCATGCCCGGTATCACCGTGACGATCTCGATGCGTGGATGCGCAGCAAACAAAACTAAGGAGGAAACACAAATGGTCACAACAACATTCCAAATGCTCGCTGGTATCGATGCCAAGCGTAAGCAATCAATCCAAACAATCGATAGTCGAGAAATCGCAGACATGACAGGTAAGCGTCATGCGGATCTCATTCGTGACGTCGAACGCTACACGGAAGTCATGAGTCAAAACGCAAATCTGCGTTCTGATGATTTCTTCATCGAATCGGAATATCAAGCTGGCACTGGCAAGAAATACAAACATTACCTCGTCACTCGCAAAGGTTGCGACATGATCGCGAACAAGATGACAGGCGATAAAGGCATTCTCTTCACCGCGACTTATGTGGATCGATTCCACCAGATGGAGCAAGAAGAACCGCTCGCCCTCACGCAAACGCAACTGACGGCACGTATCGCGATGCAACAAGCGGAGCAGGAACAACAATTGTCAGAACTCACGGAAGACGTCAGCTACTTGAAGAACTCGATGCGGATCAACACGACGGAAGAATATCAGGTCAAGAAGTCCGGCAGCACGCAAGTCATCAAGGCACTCGGCGGCACCGACTCGAACGCCTACCGCGACAAATCGATTCGCTCGAAAGCCTACGCCCAGTTCTGGAGCGAGTTCAAGCGTCACTTCAAGATGGCACGATACGGCGACCTCGCGAAACGCAAGCTCGATGACGCGTTCGAATTCATCACGGAATGGGCACCGGACACGGAACTCCGCCTGTTGATCAAACACGCGAACCAACAACTCACGATCGAGGAGGTCACATTATGAAACCAGGTTTCGTCATCAAACAAACATTCGACGTATACAGCGACGAAGGACACTTTATCGAAATCGGCATCCCAGGTGCTGGAACGGAAGCTGAACTTGAGGATCATGTCAGTCTCTCGATTCGTTCGGAATCAGCACTCTTCACAGTCCAAGACCTTGAGGTACTCCGAGACACGCTCGACGCTACGATCACACTCAAGAAAAACATGCTCATTTAAGGAGATGACAACATGATCGCTTTCTTCTACTACCTCGGCATGGTCAACCTGATTCTCGTCCCAGTCACGCTCGCTACTCTCTACGTGGAGCGTAAACAGCCATGGTTCTCCTAATTGGCATCGGCATCTTCATCCTCGTCCTCTTGCTCAACTGGAGCGAGGTCAAACGGATTTACGGCAAATAAAAAAGCACGACACACAAGGCGTCATGCTCTCTGATAACTAGACATTCTCATTGTAGCATGCACCCTCACAAGGAGGAAACGATATGGTCACGACACACAAGATTAACCGCCAGCTTCCCGCGATCGTCCAGACGACGCCCGAGATCATGGCACTCGTCGCGAAGGGTCCGGTCAAGATCGACGCCATCCATGCGGCACTCGAACAATCGTATAAACACATGGCAGACGCGTCACACCTGCTTCACAAGGACCACCCGGTGCACGCCTTCCTGAAGAAGATCCACGAAGAGCTGTACACGATCGAGAACGCCCTCGACGAGCAGAACAACCTGTTCCTCGGTGCCGAAGAATCCATCGACGCGAAGGTGGTGGCGGCGTTATGACACTCCAAGCTCTCGCAGAACGGGCAACGGAAGTCGCAGAAGCGCAACCCCGCCTCGTCACGCTGATCGAGCTACTGGTCGCTGAACACGACGCCCTCGGCTTGACGGACGAGCAACACGCCACTTTGCAAGACTATACCAATCAAGCGATGGAAATCCTACGGGATCTCGGACGCTAAGGAGGAAATGACGATGGACATGAAACGATTTGATGTACGAAAAGAGATGTTGGCACGTCCGAACGAATGGGTCGGGGCGTTCCAACTCAGTGGCAGATGGCTGAAAGCAGGATTCCGAACAGATGTGATGCACGCGGTGGCAACACCTTACTGGGATGAATCGATTGAACGCGTTATGCCACAAGCCTTCAAAGACGAATTAGACCGTTGCATCCCAATCGAAGACGTTCCAGAGGAGGAACTCACATGACAACCCTATACGCACTCTCCGCACAGAAGCAACAACTGCTGAACGCCATCGCCTCCTTCGACATCGAAGACATGCAGGGTTCAGACGTCATCGCCGACACCCTCGAAGCACTCGACGAGGCACTCGAAGGCAAGGTCGAAAGCGTGCTCCACTTCCGCCAGCATCTCCTGAACGAAGCCGCCGCGCTCAAGGCAGAGGAACAACGGCTCGCTGAACGCCGCAAGTTGCGCGAGGCGAAGGCGAAACGCCTGACCGAATACGTCGACGAGTGCCTGAGCATCGCAGACGTCAAGAAGCTCGAGACGGCGCTCTTCACGGTGTCCTACCGCAAGAGCACGAGCGTCGAGATCACGGACGCGGACGCGTTGCCAGTCGGTCTCCTACGGACGAAGACGGTGCAGGAGCCGGATAAGACAGCGATCAGCAAAGCGCTCAAGGCAGGGGAAGCCATCGACGGCGCCCGGCTGGTCGACAAGATGAACCTACAAATCAAATAAGGAGGAACGGACATGAGTGATTACAAATTTAAAACTTTCACTTTTGACGGTGAAATGCTTGGACCGTTTGACTTATCTGGCGATTCGACAACTTGGATGGACGAGATGCAAAGCGGCGAGATTCTCTTGTGCACTAATTTCAAAGACATAAGAAGCAATGAGATTTATGAAGGGGACATCGTATTACGCCATCGAAATTGCGAGCCGGCTATTGAAGAAGTTCAACTTGAATCAAAAAATTCATGGATTTTAAAAGGGAACGATGGGCGCAAAGCATTGGATTTGTATTGGGAACACGTTGAAGTCATCGGCAACGTTTACGAGCATCCGCATCTGCTAGAGGAGGAACGGACATGAAACGATCAGACTCCATCGCAAGCATCGCAAAGGCACTCGCTGCCTTCCAGCAAGACGTGACCCAACCGAAGAAGTCGGCGAAGAACCCGCACTTCAAATCGACGTACGTCCCACTCGACAACGTGGTCGACAGCATCGCAGAGACGGCACCTAAGCACGGTCTAAGCTACATCCAGACCACAGTGACCGAGAACGACAAGGCGGGCGTCCAGACGCTCCTCATGCACGAATCCGGTGAATGGATCGAGTTCGAACCGCTCCTGCTCCCGATCGGACAGAAGGCAACCCCGCAAGCGGTCGGTTCTGCCATCACCTACGCTCGACGCTACTCTCTCTCCTCGGTCTTCGGACTAGCGAGTGAGGTGGACGACGATGCGAACGGAGCAAGCGACAATGCCTCGAAGAACCCGGCACCAAAAGCAGTCATGGCGACGAAGACGGAACTCGACACGCTGAACAAACTCGTCGACATCCTTGCTGGATTGCACGCTGTCTCGCGAGAGAAGGTGCTTGAGAAGGTCAAATGGGACGGCACGTCAGCAATGGAACAGAGTGGCGCAGTCGGACGCAAGAACGCCCTCAACGACTGGATCGAGAACGCGAAGAAGGAAGCGGCTGAGGCGAACAAGGAGGAATCGGCATGAAGATGATGGACGAATACGAGGAACTCGAAGAATGTTCCCGCTGCCAGCAGATGATTCCGTTCGGCGGGGATCGCGACGTCTTCGGTGAACTCGTTTGCAACATCTGCTTAGAGGAAGAACGCGAGAACGCCCTGCACCACCAAGACTACGAAAAGAGCGTCCGCTAAGGGCGCTCGGGAGGGACAAGATGCCGACTAGACTTGAACGACAAGTGTTCTACACCATCAAAATCGGTAATGACAGCCATGATGTGACCGGTAGAAAACGAACGCCAAAAGGTTATGTGACTCTCTTGATTCACACTCATCCGAACGCAGCTAAAAACGGATACATCATGGAACATCGAGTCGTGATGGAAATGCAACTAGGACGTTACTTGAAAAGTGATGAGGTGGTCCACCATAAAAATCACACCAAGCATGATAACCGGATTTCAAATCTGGAAGTCTTGGATCATGCCGAGCATACGATTTTGCATCATACAGGCATTAAATTTTCAGATGAACGGAAAGAGAAAATTCGAATGAGTGCTCTGGAGCGTTTCCGGAATAAAAAGAACCACCCTTTCTATAAAGATGTTGATCAACAAGTGAAAGAACTTTACCAGTCCGGTCATATGCCTACTGCCATTAGTAGGCGACTAGGGATAACTAGACGGACTGTTTATAACAAACTCAAATATCTCGGTATAACCAAGGAGGAAATTTCAAATGATTAATAGAGTTGTATTGGTTGGCAGATTAGTACGTGATCCTGAATGCCGTTACACCCAGTCAGGCATCGCCGTCACACGATTCACGCTCGCTTGTGACCGTCCCTTCACAGGGCAAGACGGCAAACGAGAAGCAGACTTCGTCGATTGCACGGTATGGCGCAAACAAGCCGAGAACGTCGCCCAGTACCTGAAGAAAGGTTCACTCGCTGGCGTCGAGGGTCGCTTACAAATCAGCAGCTACGAGGACAAGGACGGACAACGCCGATATCGCGCCGAGGTCGTCGCAGACAGCGTTCGGTTCCTTGAATCGAAGAAGGATAGTGCATCGTCACCAGCGCCGCAGGCAAGCGCACCGAGACAGGAAGCACCAGCAGGGTTCGGCGCTGACCCATTCAGCAATAACAGCGGCAGTATCGACCTCTCAGATGATGATTTACCGTTCTAAAGGAGTGAAGCGATATGGAAGACTTACAATCACTACTCGCCATCGAGCGATTCGCAGAGGACGCCTTTCGCGTCAAGAAGACCTACGTGGACATGACCGGAGACTTGCTCTCCGGCATCCTCCTCGGTCAAATCGTCTACTGGCATCTTCCTTCGAAGGACGGACGCTCGAAGCTCCGGGTCCAGAAGGAAGGCAAGCTTTGGTTGGCTAAGGGACGCGCCGACTGGTATGACGAAATCCGCATCACACCGAAGCAATTCGACCGTGCCATCAAGATACTGGTCGAGAAGGGATTCATCGAGACGAGGCTGTTCAAGTTCGACGGATCACCGATGGTTCACATTCATCTTCACCCGGAACACGTCATCGATTCCGTTTTTCCCCAAAGGTCAAAATCCATTTTACCCAAAGGTGAAAATCCAATTTCCCCAAAGGTCGAAATCCATTTTGACGAAAGGTTAAAAACCTTAACAGAGACTACAACAGATACTACATCAGAGACTACGTCAGTAAAGAATAAACCCGTTGGTCAACAAGTTGACCTCTCCTTGTTCGAATCAATCTGGAAACTTTATCCGAAAAAAGTCGACAAGAAGAAAGCCATCGCCGCTTACACTCGTGCCATCAAGAAAGGTACGTCCCACGACACCATCGCCACAGGTCTTCAACACTATCTACGTTATCTCGAACACAACAAGCACTGGCTCAAGCCGCAAGACGGCGGACGGTGGTTCGAGAAGGAACGTTGGACGGATGAACATGACCTCTCACAACCAGAACGTACCTCATCGACACCAGACCACAGTCATTACGATCCAACATTCGGGAAGGAACTTCCCTTCTAGGAGGCGAGACCATGCAATCCATCACACGACTGACCCAAGCCGACCTCACGCAAGAAATCATCGACCGCCGGACCTGCCAAGGATGCGGACAGGAGATCGAGGTCGTCCGCCAGCAATACGCGTTCGGTCCGAAGGTCGGGGAATACTTCGAAGCCGTCAAGGGCTGCAAGTGCGAAGACCTCGCCATCGCAAGGCAAGCAATCGAGAACGAACGGCAGATGATCCGGCGCAAGCTCGAAGACACGTTTTCTTCCGGCTCGACGATCAACGAGAAACTGTTGCATGCGTCGTTTGCGGAATACGCCCCGACGTCACCCGAACTCGCAGAAGCGAAGCGGAAGTTCGAACACTTCACGCAGACGCTAAAAGGCACGCTCCTCGTCTCTGGAAGCTACGGGACGGGCAAGAGTCACCTGAGTATGGCGGCGGTCAACGCGGTCAAGGAGCAGGGCGAGAGCGCAGTTTTCATCTCGCTTCCCCGTCTCCTGACCAAAATCAAAGGCACGTTCGGCAACGAAGGCTCACAGGATGACATCATCACGAGCCTCGCGGACGTCACGCTCCTGGTCTTAGATGACATCGGGGCGGAGCAAATCAAATACACGGACAGTAGCAAGACGACGATCGACACAGACACGTTCAGCAACGACGTCCTGTTCCAAGTCCTTGACGCTCGGCTCGGCAAGGCGACGATC
>NZ_DFQK01000024.1:32384-56838 GCF_002377745.1 Exiguobacterium sp. UBA3491 | reverse complement strand
TGGAACGAGGTAAACCCCACGAGCGAGAAACCCAAATTTGGTAGGGGAATTTCCGGAGCGGAACTGAACGCGAAGGAGAGCGTATGCAAATACGGAGATAGATGATTGTCGCCTGCGTGTGAGGGTCAAACCGTTTGAAACACTAAGGAACAGAACATGGCTTACAGGACCACATAGGCTGTTATTTTTAAGTTGAACGAGAGTCCAGGTCCACCCTGGGCTCTTTTTTTATTGCAATGAAACGATTCAGTGGAAGAAACGATAAAGGAGTGAACGCGATATGGCAAAACGCTTAGTCATCGCGACAGCGGCGATGGGAATCGAAGCGCTCGTCGCAAAAGAAGTCCGTGCGTTAGGATACGAGTGTACGGTCGAGGACGGAAAGGTCTACATCGATTGTGAGATGGAGGACATACCCCGTTTGAACATGTGGCTCCGGACAGCGGACCGGATCAAACTCGTCGTCGCTGAGTTCCGCGCGACGACATTCGAAAAATTGTTCGATCAAGTCAAGGCACTGCCGTGGCACGAATTGATGCCGTGGGATGCGAATTTCATCGTCAACGGTCGTTCGGTCAAATCGAAGCTGTTCTCGATCCGTGACTGTCAAAAGATCACTGAGAAAGCGATCGTCTCGCACATGCAAGAAGCGTACAACAAAGGAACGGAATGGTTGCCGAAGACAGGTGCGAGCTATCCGGTTGAAGTTGCTTTGTTAAAAGACATCGCAACATTAACGATCGATACATCAGGCGACGCATTACACAAACGTGGCTATCGTGAGTTCCACTCAGCAGCCCCACTGAAAGAGACGATGGCGGCAGCGATGCTGATGCTGACGAACTGGAAGCCGGATATGCCGCTCTACGACGTCTTCACCGGTTCAGGTACGCTGGCGATTGAAGCAGCGATGATCGGGCGTAACATCGCACCAGGGATCAACCGCGAGTTCGTCTCACAGGAATGGAAATGCATTCCGAAGAAGGCATGGTTTGATGCGATCAACGAAGCGAACGAAAAAGCAGAGTGGGACAAACCATTGAAAATTTACGCAAGCGATGTCGATCCAGAGATGGTCAAGCTTGCGAAAACGAACGCAGAACTCGCAGACGTCCGCGATGCGATCAACGTCATGCAACGTGACGCGGCAGACTTCAAACCGAAGGAAGACTTCGGTGTCATCATCGGGAACCCGCCTTACGGGGAACGTCTCGAGGACGCGCGTGAAGTCCATCAGCTGTACCGTAAGATCGGAACAGCGTATAAAGAATTCCCATACTACAGTGTCTACATGATCACGTCGTATGTCGAGTTCGAAAAAGCCTACGGACGTCCAGCAACGAAACGCCGGAAGCTGTACAACGGGAACATCGAAGTTCAGTTTTATCAGTATTATGGTTTGCGTCGGAAACGTCCGCAGGCTTAATCGATTTGTGGGAGGTGAATGGGGGTCAGTTCCCACTTACTTCCCACTTTTTATTTTTTTCGCCAAGATGTCACGAGCCGCTCGGTTGAGCGGTTTTTTTATCGTCTATTAATGCCGCGAGTTGATTAGCAGTATCATGTTGTAATTTCCTCTTGGTATGTAAGTTTGGTTTAAGTCAGCAAAAAAGGCACCTGAGTGCCTTCAGTGTACACCTTTTAGTTTGCTTCTGGACCAGCAGTTTCGAAGAACTTTTCGAATCCGAGTAACTCAGTCTGTGCTGTGTCCTTGATTCGTTCGAAATGACTTTTTGCTTTCATTAGTGTGCCGTCAGGATCTTTTTGGAAATCTTCAGGGTAATCCTCAAGCAACAATGATAATTGATCAAGCTCTTTGATAATAATGCGATGTGATTCCATGGCCTGTGTAAATCCATTAGTCGTATAGTCAGGTGCTTCAAAGTGAGTACTCGCGGTAATTTCATTTGCTATGGTAGCATCAAATTTATATAAATCTTTCAAATCGTCTACTGAAATATATTCAAATTGACTAAATCCATCTTTCTTTTTATAAGGAGTGAATTTCTTTTGCAATTCATCGGCTTCTACATAAATAGCGTTCATAGCTTCTGAAATTTTAAAAACACTAGTAATGGCTTCAGGATATTTCTCTGCATCCGTTTGATCGGCTATAGCTGATTCATTATTAGTATTTCCTTCCTCTGTGACCGGTTCTGCAATGACTGGTTGATCGATAATAGAGGAAGAATTAAATATTGCTTCGTTTATAGGTATTGCAAGTAGTGATTTCTCCTCTCTATTGGGCAAATAGCTTTCGGCTTCGTTCCACGTTTCAAAACTCTTAGCGACCGTATACGTTTCTAGACTATATGCCATATCTAATAGGTTCTGAGAAAGAGTTTCGAGTTTTTCCGCTATCACGTTTTCTGCATTTGTAAATGGGACGTCTTCATTTTTCGCCATGTACGAACCTGCAGCCATCATATGAGCAATTTGTGCGGCTTCGTTCAACATTTCAACTTGAGCATCTACTCGATCTCTAACATCTTGGGTGACGGTTTTTTGAAAATCTTTGATTCGCAGTTGCTCTGCTTCTTTCATCTCTTTTTGTTCTTTAACAATACTGTTCACTAACTCGGTTGTGGATGAAATAGCTTTCTCAACAACAGGCTTCCCTGTATCTAAAGCATTTTGGATATCTTCTGGTGAGAAATCGTTGTTCGTTTGCTTTACATTTGTTCCATGTCCGAAAGAGGCAAGATCTCTCGGATCAGACTCTACAGGTGTGTCATTTTTTTTTTGGTCTTTTCTGCTTTTGATTCGGTAATAGGAGTTTCTTTTTTAACCTGTGATGATTTAGCGTGCATCCCAAGAAAGTACGATCCCCCAATTAATATAACCGCGAGGATTCCGATGACCCAGCGCATCTGGATGGTCCGTCTATTATAACGACCATTTTTGAAAGTATGTTTCCTTTCTTTGTCCACGATATATCCTCCATTAGTAATTATTTTTTTAGTCCTTATTTAGAACATTTATGTTTTTAATTTCCATATTAATTTTAGCTCAAAATGATTTACTATGCGACATTGATTTAAGCGATAGGATAACTATCTTCGCATCTAACAATCGTATATCTAACTTGTATGAATATTGAAATATAGTTATTGCATTATTTTCCAAGTGTTATAGTTTCTATCGCAAAAGGTCTTATGCTTAAGTTACATTGGTATTCGCGTGACCAGTGTTGCACAATCATTACATAGTTCTTAAGAACCTCTCTAGATTAAATTAAGGCATTATAAAAAATAACTTTGAAATGACATACTTAAAAAGTACTAGTTTTGAAGGTGTTTTTGATTAGCACAAATAATATTTTTGAGTAGGATGATATGAACAGTAGTCAAAAGATAAACATTATGCATGAGCATACGGATTTTGAACAGGTTGATTTTGCAGCAACACTCGAAACCGTCCGTTTGGTCGAAACGTTACTCCATCATCGGCTGCTCGAGCGTTATTTCGCTGAGCGGACAGAAAATCCAACTCTAGGCGGATATACCGATTAATGGATTCCAAATATAGTAAAAGGAGAGGTGAGAGGAGACGATACGATGTGGATCATACTGGGTTTAATGGCGATTGGTTTTACTGCACTGAACATCATCTTTTATGTGATCGGTAAGGACTATCGTTTTCTGATGGTGCTCGGACTGAGCTTTACGGCACTGACGCTGTGTGCCGAATACCGACTCGTCGCGGAATTCGTGGCGCGGGAGGACTGGGCAGCGTTACAAGACGTCGTACCGGGCATGGAGCGGGCACTGTGGGTATTGACGTTCATCTCGATCGGATTAAACGTATTGCCGCAACTGTTAGACTACCGAAAGAATCGATCTCGTTGAGGAATCCAAGAGGAGCGGAATCCTGATGATCTATACATTTTCACCGCTGACTCAACGACAGGCGGAACATATTGCCTACGAGTGGCAATATGACGGGGCGTTTGCATTTTATGATATGCCGAATGACGCAGAAGATTTAGCAGAATTTCTCGATCCAGCAAAGCGAACGGAACATTACTTCGCTGTGTTGGATGGGGAAGAATTGATTGGTTATTATGTATTTGAACCAAACGCAGACGTCGTTGATGTCGGGCTTGGTATGCGACCAGACTTGACGGGACGAGGAAATGGAGTGGCATTTTTAGAAGCCGGTCTTGCGTTCATCATGGACCGGTATGCACCTAAACAAATTGAATTAGCTGTCGCAACATTTAACGAGCGGGCGATTCGCTTGTATACGAAAAGTGGCTTCCTTCCAGTTGAACGATTCCAACAGGCGACGAACGATGGAAGCTATGAATTTTTGAGGATGCGTTTACAACCCATCGACGCAACGAAACCTTTTCCAAAATCTATAAGTAGATAACAGAAAAGGAGATGATGTAATGGCACGCTGTACGAATTGTCAGTATAAGTTCAACACAAAAGAACTACTCGCTGTCAGTGTTGCAATACATGGGAAAGGCAAGACGTGTCCGAACTGTAGCGTGAAACAATACATGTCTCGAAAGTCGCAATTTTATCTATCACTCGGGAATATCAGTCTATTGTTCGTCCTGATCTTGCCATTTCTGATTCGGTTGAGCGACCGGGAAGAATCGATGAAGTAAGATGTCGGTTACCTCAATTTCATGAAACTGTTTCTTGAATCCACCAGTAGATACAGGGGAAGGGGATGATTAGATGGTGCGTTGTACGAATTGCCAGTATAAGTTCAAAACGAAAGAAGTGCTCGCTGTCGGATTTACGAAACATGGGAAAGCGTGTCCGAACTGCGGCGTGAAGCAATACATTTCAAAAGACTCGCAACATTACTTATCGCTCGGATACGTCAGTCTATTGTTCGTCTTGATTCTACCGTTCGTCATCAAACTGAGCGACAAAGAAGAGACGATCTGGTAAAGCATTACGCGCATGCCTGAAAACGACAGGGTGCGCGTTTTGTCTTATACTCGGGGCAAAGGAGCTGGGAAACATGCAAACCGTATACGATGCAACCGTACAAAACGCAGCGGGCGAGACTGTTTCATTAGGTGACTATGCTGGACGAGTCCTCGTGATCGTCAACACGGCAAGCAAATGTGGGCTCGTCAAACAACTTGGCGAACTGCAGGCATTGTACGATAAATATAACGAGCAGGGAGTCACGGTGCTCGGATTTCCGTGCGATCAATTCAATCAGCAGAAGTTCGCGAGTCAGGAAGAGACGATGCAGTTCTGTCAGCTGAACTATGGCGTGACGTTTCCGATGTTTCAGAAGATCGACGTCAATGGACCGGATGAGCATCCGCTTTATACGTTCTTGAAGAAAGAACAGTCCGGCTTGCTGTCGTCGAAAATCAAATGGAACTACACGAAGTTCCTCGTCGACCGGAAAGGACAGGTCGTCAAGCGCTTCAGTCCAATCGACTCTGTCCAGTCGATTGAAAAGACGCTGCCTGTTTATGTATAATAAAGGGAACCGTTTAGCGCGAGTCGTTGCAGCGGGACGAAGAAATACCCTACCTTTGGCGAGGTAGGGCTTTTTTATGTCATTCAACGCTGAACGAATCAAATGAATACGTGACGATCGCATCACTTCGTTTATGTCCGAGGTCGGTCAGAACTGGTGGACGGGGAGACAAGACATGAAAATCCTGTTCGAACGCACGGAGCCAGTAATGGACCCAGTCTTTTGTAGGATCGAGTCCCATCATTTCACGTGCGAACGTCAGTAGCTTTGAATCGGTCAGCGTCAGGAGTGGAATCGGATTGATCTCGACGTCTTCTTTTAATTCATAGAGGTCCGGTGAACGGAGTAGAATCGCATCCGCCTCGAAGGACAATCGGAAGTAATTGCAACTGTAGTCACCAACGATGACCATTGTCTCCTCCGTATGCCCACGGAAATGAAATATCAATCTGTTACCATTTGTGACATCCATCAAGAACTGATCGAGTCCGATGTTGTAATCCTCGCGAAACTGCAGTTTTTCAAGCGTGATTTCTTGCATGATTTAGCCTCCTGTCCGAGTTTGTCGTTCTTCTATCAAAACGGTTTGGCGCGTTGCTAGGCGAGACGAACTGATTAATAAGACGATACCGAGTAACAATAACGAGATCCCGAACCAAGCCGTGCCACTTAACTGTTCGCCGAGGACGAACACACCGAGCAAGGCAGCCGTCAATGGTTCACCGAGCGAGAGAGTGACGGCAGTCGACGACGGTACGTTCGATAGCCCTTTTGCGAATAACCAGTAAGCAAGCCCGGTCGCAACGACGCCGAGATGGAGGCTGATTCCGGCACCACGTGACGTGAACAACCAGGAGAGATCGAATAAGAAGAGCAGAGGTGAAAGCAGCAAGGCGCTCGTCGTAAAGATGACGGCAACGACCGACAGCGGCGCATGGGTCTTGACAAGATCACGACTGACGAACGTATACCCGGCAAACGATAGTCCGGCACCAAGTGCAAGAACGATCCCAATTGGATCAATCGCGACCGTCCCCTGATTGTTCAGAAGCAACAGAGAACCGGTGATCGATAATCCGGTTGAAGCCCACCACAGCAACGCCGGACGTTTTTTTAAGAACAGCCACTCGATGCATCCGGAGAAGATTGGTGCGCTACCAATCGCAACGACGGTACCGACAGCGACACCCGTCATTAAAACAGCCGAGAAGAACAAGGGCTGGTAAGCTGCCATGCTAACGGCAGCAAGTAAAATCGTCCGCAGTGGCCAGTCACGCAATGTCAGCTTTCCTTTTAGGAAGACGAGACAGAGCAAGAACAGTCCGCCGACAGCAAGACGAACGGCACCAATTGCAATCGGGTGTGCATCTTCTGGCGCAAAGGCTTGTGAGGTCCCAGTCGTACCCCAAAAGATCGCAGCGAGTAATATGAGTAACATCGATGATGATTTAGACATGGGTCACCTCTTCGAATGCAATTTTTTAATGATATTAGAACGAGAATACCACAGAAAGAGTAGAATGGAATACACCAAATAATTGAAAAAATGGTATGGTGTATAAGGTGAAGTCGTATCATTCACGAATGCGAAAACGAAAAGGATGGGACCCATGAAAGAAATGAACCAAATCGAAGCGGTACTTGACGTCTTATCACAAAAAATCAATCACGGATCGACCTTTATTCAACGGCGATACGACACTGGAGTCGCACAATTCAATCTGAATGATCCGGTGACGGAACAGGCGATTCAGTCGTTTGAAAAACAGTTCAAGCTAACGTTACCAAGTGAATATAAGACATTCCTTCGTTTACATGACGGAGCGGAGTTGTTCATGATTCAAGGTCTTGGCATCGAACTCTATCCGCTTGAAAAAGTCATTGAAATGACGATCCAGGCTAAAGAGGACGACCTGATCCATGAAGACTACGATCATTTCTTGATGATTGGCGAAATGAACGAAGGATACGTCTTGATCCATACGGAAGATGCGAAGACGGAGGAGACGCCATATATGCACTGGATGTTTCATGAGTTGTCGACAGAGGAAACTGACCCGATCGGACAGAACTTCGGCACGTTTCTTGAATATGCGATCATTGCGCAAGGGGATATGTTCTGGGAGTTCAAGGACTTCTCGATTGCAACAGATGCTTATTATGTAGAGGACTACAATTCCGAAGAGGAAGTGAGCAAACCTCGACCAATTCGCTTCGTCGACTCGGTTCGCGTTGAAATCGAGTATCCGATTGCGAAGAAGAATGCTTATTTCTCGGTTAAGATTTTCGAAGGGAAACAAGATAAAGAAAGTCTCGGCGCTAGCTACGACTCGGATGCGCGCTTTGAAAAAGTGATGCAATCGGTTCGAGAATATTTAATGGCAGAGCGATTCCAGTATTCGTCGATCAAGGTCTTTCAAACGGAACACCGATTTTGGCAGAACGATGACGAGACGGGTGATCCTTTGATTCGTAACCACAATCCACAACGGCAAGGAATGCGCTTCGACGGGTACCGTACCTTCGTCGAGGAGCCACCGCGTCCATTTCCAGGATGGGAGTAACTCAGCAATTTCTTTATACAGAATGGAGTTTTATAGATGAAAAAATGGTTGTTATTCCCCATGATACTTTGTTTGAGCGGTTGTATGATTCAACCGCAAAGTGGGAGTGAGACGAATGAGACATCCTTCAAAGGGACTACGAAAGAGGGACTCGTCTTTGAATACAAATTGACGAACACAGGAGACCATGCATTTGATGTCGTAGCTCGCTCTGGGCATTTGTTGAATGTCATCGTTCGTGAGAGCAAATCAAGGACTGTCGTCTTCGATTCAAGAAAGCAACAGAGTAAAACAAGCCAACAAAAGAAACGCGTCAAAGCATCAGAAACCGTCGTTCTCAAACAAACGGTACAAGGCGGGACAATCGAACCGGGTACATACGATATCGAATATCTCGTTGAGGAGAAAGAACAGTACAGCGACAGTTCTAGTTCAGTAGAGGATATGGAAGAGAAATTAAAATGATTTACGCCTCTGGTGAATGACTTCTTTAATAAATATCTTAGAACCTCATACAGGTTTCAGTACGAATGATGTTATTAGTAACATGAGACGTACAAAAGTGGTCCATGTGAAGCTGGTTTTTATCCGTTAGGCATCTAACGGATGAACATCAGCTTTTTTGTTTATTAATGATGCTTCGCGACACTGTTCTATCAACTGACGATCAATCAATCGTACGGACCACGCATCCCGTTACTCGTCGCGACGATTGGACGGGAGCGAATGTCTGCGTTACTGGACTTTGCGAATGAGGAAATCACAACAAGCAGGAAATCAAGGGACCAAGCCTGAAATGAAGGACAAAACCTTATTTTTATATATAGAAATTTAATTTCAAAATTAAATAAATAATATTGAATTAAAATTTCTTAATTGTATAATAAAGGGAGGGAAGAGAAAGGGTGAAGCAGATGTTAGATCAATTAGCAACGGAACGTCGGAATGAACAGACGATGCAACTCGACGAGATGACAGTCGAAGATGTCTTACGGGTGATGAACGCTGAGGATCAAACGGTCGCGACGGTCATTCGGGAACAAATTCCCGTCATCGCCGAAGTCGTCAAACACGTCATTGCGTCATTCAAAAACGGAGGACGCTTGATTTACATCGGTGCTGGTACGAGCGGACGACTCGGGATTCTTGACGCGGCAGAATGTGTGCCGACGTTCGGGGTCTCACCAGACATGGTCGTTGGTTTGATTGCTGGCGGCGAACGCGCGTTGATTAAAGCCGTTGAGGGAGCTGAGGATAGTCGGACGCTTGCCGTCGATGATTTGAAAGCGCTCCAGTTAGAAGCACGTGATACAGTCATCGGGATCGCAGCAAGCGGGCGGACGCCGTATGTCATCGGTGGTCTTGATTACGCGAAGGAAGTCGGAGCGGTGACGGCAGCGATTTCTTGCAACACGGATGCGGTCATCAGTCAGCACGCGCGTTATGCGATCGAAGTCGAAACGGGTCCGGAAGTCTTGACGGGGTCAACAAGACTAAAGGCTGGAACAGCGCAAAAGCTCGTCTTGAACATGATTTCGACAGCGGCGATGATCGGTGTCGGCAAGGTCTATCAAAATCTGATGGTCGACGTCCAGTCAACGAACGAAAAACTGGAGATCCGGGCGAAGCGGATGATTTGTGAGGCAACAGGAGTCGATGCCTTAACAGCGGAGCGTGTCTTTAGTGAAGCGCACGGGCACGTCAAGACGGCGATCGTCATGATTCTCGCGAATGTTTCGTATACGGAAGCCGTCGAACGATTACAACATGCAAACGGATTCGTCCGAGACGCACTCTAAGGGGGAAACACGATGAAGAAGGAAGAAGTGCTGGCACACGCGATTCTTGAGCACGTCGGTGGAAAAGATAATCTCCGGCAGCTTGCGCACTGTATGACGCGGGTTCGTTTATCGCTAAAGGATCCGACGCAAGCAGATATCGATGCGTTAAAGCGGATTGATGGGGTCATGGGGGTCATTGATGACGAGACGTTACAAATCGTCGTCGGTCCGGGAACGGTCAATCGGGTAGCAGACCACTTAAGTCGCGAAACAGGACTCGCGATCGGAGAAGAGTCCGTTGATCCGAATTTGACGCCAGAAGAACGGGCTGCCGTCGAACGGCAAAAAGTAAAAGCAAAACAACAGTCTCCGTTCAAACGCTTCTTGCGCCGAATCGGGAACATCTTCATCCCGCTCATTCCGGGTCTTGTTGCTTCCGGTATCATCAACGGTGGAGCGAACTTCGCAAAAAATGCGGGTGTCGATGAAACACAGACATGGATGCAGATTTTACTACTGATCGGTGGGACGGTCTTTTTATATCTCGCCATCCTTGTCGGCTGGAATACGGCGAAGGAATTCGGCGGCACGCCGGTGCTCGGAGCAATTGCCGGTGGGATTCTATTCAACCCCGTGCTTGCGGATATCACGATTTACGGGGAACCGCTCGTTGCGGGCAGGGGCGGCTTGTTTGGTGTCATCTTCGCAGCTTGGCTGATGACCTATCTTGAGAAGCACATCCGTCGCTTCATGTTCGCATCGATCGATATCATCTTTACGCCACTGTTGACGGTGCTGATCGTCGGATTCGCCTCACTCTATGCGATCATGCCGGTTGCTGGACTGCTGTCAGACGGTATCATGAAAGCAATCAATGCCGTGCTTGAGGTCGGTGGACCACTCGCCGGAGCCGTGCTGGCTGGCTTCTTCTTACCACTCGTCATGGTCGGTCTCCACCATGGATTGACACCAATCCATCTCGAGTTCTTGAACACGATTAGCAACACACCACTCTTACCGATTCTTGCGATGGCAGGAGCGGGTCAAGTCGGGGCGGCAATGGCGATTTTCGTCAAGACGCGCAATCCGCGCCTGCGTAACATCATCAAAGGGGCGATCCCGGTCGGATTCCTCGGAATCGGTGAACCGTTGTTATACGGTGTTACGTTACCACTCGGTCGTCCGTTCGTAACGGCATGTCTCGGCGCAGCAGTCGGTGGTGCCTTCCAAGCAACGATGAAGACGACCGCACTCGGTGTCGGCGTATCCGGGTTGTCATTGACACCGTTGATTGACAACGGAATGTACTTGACGTACATCGGAGGTCTCGTCATCTCGTACGCGGCAGGATTCCTGTTCACATACTGGTTCGGTTTCAAAGAAGAGATGGCAGACGGTATTTAACGTATTGAAAAGCAGTTGAATCCTTCGAAAAAGAAGGGATCAGCTGCTTTTTCCCTAAGTAGAGAAGTGAAGGAGTGAGTGTATGAAAGGATTATCAATCTATTTAAGTGAACCGATCACAGACGAGACGAGCGAGTGGCTACAGCGGATGAGCGCTGTCGGCTTTACGTCGCTCTTTACATCGCTACATATTCCCGAGGATGATTCTTCACTGTACGTCGAACGCTTGAAAGCGCTCGGTCATTTAGCACGTGAGCTCGGATTCGAACTCGTGGCGGACATCGCACCAGCGTCGCTCGCGACGCTTGGAAAGACATGGGGGACGGCAGCGACGTTAGCGGACTGGGGTGTGACAGGACTCCGTCTTGATTACGGCATCAGTCCGCAGCAAATCGCGACGTTATCGAACCAAATGATGGTCGCGCTCAATGCCAGTACGTTAACAGCAGACGAATTGACGGAGATGAAGGCACAGGGTCTGCGAATCGATCACACGGAAGCGTGGCATAATTTTTATCCGCGACCGGAAACAGGACTCGACCGGACGTGGTTTGACGAAAAAAACGCCTGGTTACAGGCGCAAGGATTAAGGGTCCAAGCGTTCATACCGGGTGACGAGACACTTCGCGGACCGTTATTCGAGACGTTACCGACACTTAAAGAACACCGAAATGCGGCACCGTTCGCCAGTTACATCGACTTACAATCGACCGTTGATCGAATTCTTGTTGGGGATCCACGATTGACGGAGGCGACGATTCGGCAATTCGAAGCAGAGCAAGACGGAATCATCGTACTTCGGGCAGTAGCGAACGGACAGCAAGCACAACGGGATACGGAAACGAATCGGTTTGATCCAGCGCGGGATGTCATTCGCTCCGTCGAGTCGCGGATGAGTCCGTCGACGATTGATCTGACACCGCAAGATCGGTCTGCCCGCCCGCTTGGCACAATCACGATTGATAATGAACGCTACGGGCGATACGCGGGCGAGGTTCAAATCACGAAACGTAATCTACCTGCGGATGAGCGAGTCAACGTTCTCGGACGTGTCGTTGAGGCCGATCAACCATTGATCGCACAGCTTGGTCCAGGAAGTAAATTCCGGATTGACTGGGTGACGCCATGAGGCAGATCGTTGCCGAGCGCTTCGCCTATCTATACCGAGGGGAATTGTTCACGGTCGTCACGATTTTACCGCTGAGTTGGTTTGGGAATCGTGTCTTTCCACGACTGCAGTTATTTGAACTCAGTGCCTTTTGGATGTCACTGTTTTTGTTTGAGCTGTTGTTGATTCAAGGAGCTTGGTATTGGTACAGCAAGTCAAGGCGTCTGAAGAAGGAAGGAACGTCAATTACCCGAGAACCGGTCGTCCGACGATTACGTCACTGTCGTGTCATCAATCTGGCTTTGATCGTTCTGACAGCGTGTGCGTTCGGAATCGACTGGATTCGTTTTCAATCTGAGCTTCCGGTGTATGGAATACGAATCACCTTGTTTCTATATATTTTCGCAATCCTTGAATATATCAATTATTTCCATATCCAACTGATGTACGATAACCGGTCAGATGTGCAATACTTAATACGGAACAGA
Organism: Exiguobacterium sp. UBA3491; assembly: GCF_002377745.1. Lineage (NCBI taxonomy): Bacteria > Bacillati > Bacillota > Bacilli > Caryophanales > Exiguobacterium > Exiguobacterium sp. UBA3491. Next base: position 44,033 of record NZ_DFQK01000024.1, on the reverse strand, counting down.
CGTTTGAAACGATCAGCATTGAATAAGGATATGCAACGACTTCGTAAAGTAGTCTGAGGGTTCATAGAAAATAGGAGGGATTGTATGCTCGATATGCTCATTCGTGGCTATCGAAAGTTACGGAAGTTAAGAGGACGTTAAGAGGGAGGATATTATCAATGAAGTGGATCAATCGACCGACACGTATCGAACAGGAAACACCATTACGCTTCATGACGGATCCGGATACGGATTTTTGGCGCAACACACATTATCAGTTTAACCGTCTGACGGGGCATGCACTGTTGCAGGATGCACCGGAAGGAGAGTTCAAGTGCCGAATCGAAGTAAAATTAAATCCGAATGCGACATATGATCAAGCGGGGATTTTACTTTATGTGAATGACGATCATTGGGTGAAAGTCTCGGCTGAGTTCATTCCGGATGGTCCATCACATCTGGGTGCCGTCGTGACGAGCTTCGGGTACTCGGACTGGTCGTGTCGGGATGTCGACAATACGCTGTTTGACGCACCGCTTGTCTTTGAACTCCACTACCTCAATCAAGACGTCACGTTGTATCACATAACAGGAGAGCACAAAGAGCAACTCCGGATCGCACACTTACATGACGTGACCGATGTGAAGATTGGACCGTATGCGTGTAGTCCGGATGTAAAAGCGGCAGGGTGTGAAGTGGGTATTCTAGAATATAAAATTTACTAAGTCTAAAGGAGTAGTGTGTTGTTAATTATTATTTCAGTGATTGTCTCTATTTTAATTCTTCATATAATTTCGTGGTTCATTTCAGTAACTTTTGTAAGTGTAGGATTTAAAATTAATAAAGTAATATCTAACAGTAAGTTTAATCAAAAAAAGGGATTAAAAAGAGGTAAATCTTCAAAAATCTATACTATTAAAAGAGGAGGGATTTTTAGCTATTTAATATTCATAATTTTTATTTCAATACTACTAATAGCAACAACATTGTTTATTTTTTCAGTTTTAGAGAAAAAAGTATACTTTCAATTTTGGGGTTTTTTATTTTTAGTAATTGATTTGATTTTTATTGTTTGGGTAGATAATTTATTGATTACTCAGAGTCTTATAAAGGTAGATCATTCAATTAACAAAGAAACAAGTTATAAAAGTGAAAATATAGTCAAGAGTTACTTCAATCAAAGAATAAAGTTTTTTATCGAAAATACAATGTTCTCTTTTTTCATGGTAACATCCATCTTTCTTGTAGCATTCACATTAACAATTGATATATTTTCATTTTTTATACCTACATTTATTTTAGGTTCTGTAATTGGATCTGTAATTTTATTAAGTCTCTATTCAAACATGTTTATAGTGGAAACTTGGATTTTTAATAAAGAAGAAAATCCCTTTAAAAATAATTTATCTAGTGAAATCTATGTGACACAAAAGAAACTAATTATATATCTAATAGTATTTTTACTCGGAACTTATGTTTGGTATGAAGACTTTATTAAATTAGAATCTAACTTCGATCCTCAAAATTTTAGAGTAGACCTTTTATTGGTTGCAACAATTCTTTTATTCTTTTTATCAACTGATAGAATTTTTAAGATAATTAATGACGATTACATAAAGTTTAAAAAAGATGTTCGATAAAACTGGAATTTTACAAAACATATTTTGAAAAGATTAAAAAATCATTGAATTACAACTGAAATAACATAAAATTTTTCTTTCTTAAATTTTCGTTTTATAAAAGATAGGGCAGAATAATAATACTATATAAAAATGGACTGATGCCAATCATCGGTCCATTTTTATATAGTTACTTCACTGATTAATAGATGTTGCAGCCATGAGATCAAAGAAGTATGTGGGTTCGTTCGTCTTATGAAGACCATACCATGCTTCTAACGTTTCAGGTGTGAATACATCGAGTGCGCGAATCGTCTCATAAGCAAACTCTAATGCTGCCATTCCTGACGCTGTGATTAACGAATCATCACGGACAACTGGAATATGTTGATAAAAAGATTCTCCGGAATAATTCGAGCAAACGGATTGTAAGTAAGACAAATCGTTACTTGTATGGAGTCGCAGATTTAAGAATCCACTCTTTGCTAACCCTTCAGTCGCACCGCAAATCGCAGCGATGAGTGTTCCATTACTCAGCCCGTTGCCTACTTTATTCAATAGAGGGTCATGAAGAGACGCTTGCCATGTCTGTCCACCGGGAAGAATTAATGCATCCTTTGAAGTCATCTCTAATTGTGAAACGGCGATATCCGGTAAAATACGTAATCCGCCCATAGTCGTTATAGGGTGTAGCGTTGGTCCTACTGTAACGACATTGAATGGAGGAGCATCTGTTTTGAAATATCTTCGTGAATGTAACTCTGGCATCACGTAACCGTATTCCCAATCTGAAATTGAATCGAATACATATAAATATACAGTGTGAGTCAAGATAATCGCTTCCTTTACTATATGAGATACATTTAGTATAGAAAGGTTATCCTGACAACTACTGTCAGTGAAAGTAAATCATTTATGCGAAGCGATCAATTCGTGTAATCGATCAATGATTTTACTTTTGATTTCAACAGGAGAAACGACTTGTATCGATGTTCCATAAGCAATAAGGAGACTCGGGACTTGTTCGTCTAAAACGCTCGTCTCAATCATAAAAACAGCACGGTTTTGATTTTGTTCGATTAAACAGTGCTTAAAGTACCAGTGTTGGCAAATTGAATCGATAGTAGATGTGTCACCGGAGAGGATTAGTTCACCTTGAGTTTCTCTTGGATTTGGTAGTAAATCGGTCATAAAAGAAGACTGAACATCGAAATCATCTGGAATATCGAATTGATTCGACAACAATTTAAAGCTGTTTATGCGATTGATTTTAAAATGGCGGATTTCTTCTCTTAACTGACAGAATGCAGTGACGTACCAAGCGTGTTTCCAATAAGTTAATCTAAAAGGATTGATGTCACGCGATTGAACATCTTCATTGTTCGCGCGACAGTATTGAATATGTATGGTTGTTCGACTGCGAATGGCTTGATCGATTTCTCGTAACAAGATTTCGGCTCTCGACGACATTTCGGGTTGATAGGGAATTACATCCAAGAGCGGAGAACTTGTCGATGGTTTTAAAGCATGTTGTTTTATTTTTTTAATCGCGCGATTTAAAGCTGCATTACCATAGTAACCGGCTTCTTCTGCAAAAAGAGCAGCGTGATATAAAGACTGCTGCTCTTCAGCATCGAAGAATAAAGGTGCTTCTATGAATTGAGTTAACAAGCTGTATCCGCCATGATGACCTGCTTCGGCAACAATCGGAACACCACTTGCGGAAAGCGTATCAATATATCGATAGACGGTCCGGATGTTCATCTCAAGTTGTTCGGAGATGTATTGAGCCGTTACTTTTTTTCCGGATTGTAGCATCCAAAGAATTGCTAATAGGTGATCACTTTTCGCCAAAAGAGGTCCTCCAATCAATGATTCATCAAAACTTAGCTGCTTGTTCCGGCATCTGCCCTGTATAGGACGATTGTGGTCTGAAGATCCGGTTGTCTTGCGATTGTTCGAGGATGTGTGCCGTCCAGCCGATGATACGGCTAGAGGTGAACGTCGGTGTGAACAGTTCTTTCGGAATGTCGAGTCCTTTTAAGACGGCTGCCGCGAAGAATTCAACATTCGTATACAGTTTTCTACCCGGTTTGTATTCCTCGAGTAAATCGATTGCTGTTTGCTCCATTTGTGTAATCAGGTTGAACCAATCGCTCTCTTGTGCGAGACCCTTTTAGACGACTTTTAAGGCTTCTGAACGCGGATCGCGTGTTTTATAGACGCGGTGACCAAAGCCCATCAATTTTTCGCCTTTTTCTAATTTGTTCCGAATCCACGGTTCGATGTTGTCGATCGTTCCGATCTCATTAATCATCTCAATGACTTCTGACGGGGCACCACCATGAAGCGGTCCTTTCATGGAGCCAATCGCAGCACAGACGCCAGAAATTATTTCCGATTCCGTCGAAACGACGACACGGGAAGCGAACGTCGAAGCATTCATACCGTGTTCAATCGTTAGAATCAGATACGCCGTCAGCGCTTTGATCTCGACGTCACTTGGTAATTGTCCTTTAATCATATAGATGTAATTCGCGACGTGATCGAGTTCCGGATTCGGTTCGATGAAGTCAGCGCCTTGATTTTTTTGATATTTATAGGCGATGATCGATGGCAAGAGTGCTGTTACGTGCATCGCTTGATCAATTGTCGGTGGCCAAGCGAAAGCGGGTGTGCCGAGTGCCGAGATTGCTGTTCGCATCGTACTCATGACATCCATCTCGTTCGGCAATGTATCGAGAATCGTCTTAATATAAGAAGGAAGTTCACGGTAGCTCGTCATCTGTTCCTTGAATGTGACCAGTTCCGCTTCAGTCGGGAACGCACCGTTCCAGATGAAATACGCCACTTCTTCGAATGAATAGGATAATGCGAGTTCCTTTGCCCAGTGTCCACGATAGATAAGGTGACCTAATGTTCCATCGACTAAACCGATTTGTGTTTCAGCGGCAATGATGCCCTCGAGTCCTTTTTTGTATTCCATCTTCAACACTCCTTTTCTAATATTTACTGTCAGTATGACTTACAACGATACCAAATCACCAGTTATTTGAATGCGTTTCCAAAATTATTCTGTGAAGCGCTATAATTAGAGGGCATTCTGTTTCATGAAACAAATCAAATAGATAGTAACCATGAAGGAGTACATATGAATAAAGAAATGATCATTCGCTTATTGGGATTTTTCTTTGTATTGAATGTCTTTTTAATGATCGATTTGTTCTTTTCGATGAGCCGAACGATTCTTGAGCCACTGGCATTAGTCGTTGCTTCATTGACCATGTTCATTCCCGTAAAACGATTTAAGCCACTAGAAGAACAAACGCTGTCGGTTTTCAAATCGAGTATCGCTGTCATAATAGGGATGCTCTTGATGAGCGGATTATTCTTACCCATCGTATTCCTCTTTGGATGAGTAACTATTGATCCGAAAATTTCACCAGGCGTTATTTAGGAATACGACGTGGAATAGACGTATTTTTGGCTTAGATGCCTGATTTGTTCGACTACGCGAGATTCTAAATGACTGGTGGAGTCAATGGTGTGATCTGCGTAAATACGGAGTGATTTATGGCTTCCGATCATGACCGCATACTGCGCTCCTTTGAATAGCTCGATATCGTTCGCGTCGTTCCCGAAAGCAATGTATCCCTCGCTCTCGATACCAAGACTTTGTAAAGCAGTCCGTTTATTGATGCTGGTTGGACTGATATCCAATACTTGTTCCGATCCATGATAATGAACAACGACATCCATTCGAAGTAGCTCGTTTTCTAAGGATTTCAGATTGTTGGCACTCAAAATGAGGATTTTTATGATTCGATCATGGTGAGCTAGCGGAACATTTTGTGCCGTCTTACCCGGATCTAGATTGTTCAGAATAGGATGGTCTTGCGGTCCGTTATATGTATAATTCCAGTCACTATCGATTAAATATGTGGCTTTATGCTTGTCGAGTAATTCTGTGATAAAAGAAAGCTCACGATCGTCGAACGATTTTGATTGAACGATTGTTTGTTCCGATGCGACCAACGATCCGTTTCCGCCGATTAAGATATGATCGTGGAATGAAGGATGAATGACGGGTAGCATGTCACGGATAGGACGTGCCGAAGCAAAAATCACACGGTGCCCGTCGTCCTCGACTGCATGAAGCGCCTGTACGATGTCTTGAGACATAGGTTCTCCTTTAAAACAGATTGTTCCATCGAGATCAAATACAAAATTCATAAGCAACCCTCCAAAAGTCAGTTGATGCACTTATCATAACAAATATTTACAGATAACATACCAATTCCTTATTTTGAAAAAACAAAAAGACTCCAGTCAATGCTGAAGTCTAATCATTGGTACCTTATACAAAAAACGTATCTAATTGGTCTTGACGTTTATCAATCATAATCTGAGACTTTGGAATGTTAGCGCCTTGCAACACGTCAATCGTGTCACGGAGAAATTCATCACTACCAACGATATAGAACAAACCGTCCTTGTCCGCTGTCATCGCTTTGACAGCATCGTAGTAGGCAGCGCGACTCTCGACATAAGCCGGGCTGAACTGCTCATGCGAAGGAAGCTGAGTTTTAAATAGTTCAGTTCGCGCAGAATCAACGTTCAACGAGTGCATGTGCGGAATGCCACTTCTATCAGCCTGATGTTGCAAGATGATCGGACGAAACGTTGCCAAACCGACGCCGGCTGACAGTAAGTACACCGTACAATTTTCCCGACGTAGCGGAACGTTCGAATGCGTCTTAAACAAAGCAATCTTCTCACCCATTTTCAGCTGCCGAAGTGTCTCCTTAAAGACGGAACATTCTGGTTTGATCCGCGTCGTGATGCCGATCGTTTCTTCATGAGGGAGCGTCGAGATCGACATGTGCCGAATCAGACTGCGGTTCGGCTTTTCGCCTGCATTAAAACCTTCTAGCGCCATATGCGTATGGGCGCCCTCTTCCCAAACGAAACCATCTGGACGTTTCAAGTGAAACGTGTAAGTGTGTTCGCCTTCTTGCGTTACTTGTTCTAGTGGTAGCCAATCAATCTGCAACATTCATTCCTCATTTCTATATAAAGTATCAATAGACAGCAATCGGACCGTATGGACCTTCGATGATCTCAAGAGGGGTCTCGAAGATCTCGGATAACAGCGCTTCATCCATGACTTCGGCGACCGTTCCGAAAGCGGCAATTTGTCCGTCCTTCATCGCACAGATGTGATCGGCATATTTCGCAGCAAAATTGATGTCGTGCAAGACGGTGATGATCGTTCGTCCGAACGTATCAGCGACGTGTCGCAGGTACCCCATCATCTGGACCGAGCGGGCGATATCAAGGTTATTGAGGGGTTCGTCGAGTAAAATGTATTCCGTTTCCTGACAGAGTACCATCGCGACATATGACCGTTGCCGCTGTCCGCCCGATAATTCATCGAGGTAGCGGTTCTCAAGCGACGTCAACTCAAGAAAATCGATGTATTTCGAGATGATCGTCTCATCGTCTGCCGTCAAGCGGCCTTGTGAGTAGGGGAAACGTCCGAAACCGACGAGCTGCCGGACCGTCAGCCGGGTTACGAAATGATTTTCCTGTCGTAAGATGGTGATGATCTTTGCTAAGTCTTTCGATTTGCTACTCGTGACATCCATGCCAGCGACTTCAATCTGCCCGGCATCGAGATCAAGCAAACGGCCAATCATCATTAACGTCGTCGACTTACCAGCACCATTTGGACCGATCAGCGCCGTGAATCCACCTTTTGGGATCGTTAAGTCGATTGGACCAATTCGGACCTCATCTGTATACGATTTTTTAACTTGTTCGAGTGATATCATAGGGACCTCTTTCTAAGCAACACGACAAGGAAAATCAGACCGCCGAACAGTTCGATGATGACGGAGACGACGCTTGGCGTGTTGAAAATGTGATACATGAAGAAATAGGCAGTCGTCAAAACGAAGAAACCGATTGCGAATGCCATCGGGAAGACGTATTTGTGATCATACGTCGCAGCGACCTGATAACTGAGTGTCGCAACTAAAAAGCCGAAGAACGTCAACGGTCCGATCAATGCCGTCGACATCGACATCAGGAGTGAAATCAGAATCAAGAAGTAGATGACACTGCCACGATGATTGACGCCGAACGATGTCGCGACCTCTTTTCCAAGCGCGACGACGTTGAGTCGTCTTGAAGAGAAGTAGAGCAACAGACCGACGATGAGGACGACCGGAATGACGATCGGGAAGTAAGATGCGTCGGCATTCGTGACCGAACCGAATAATCGTGCTTGTAAGATATCGAACTCGGACGGTGCGAGCATCTTTCGCATGAACGACGACAGCGAGTTGAGACCCGTGCCGAGAATGATTCCGACGAGCAACATCAGCTGCAGGTTCGCGTATTTTCCGGATAACAACCATCCGTATAATAAGAGGCTCATCGCGAGCATGATCGCGACCTGTGTCAAAAAGGCACTCGTGCCGGTAAAGCCGACGAGTGCTCCCGCACCGAAGAAGAAGATCATCGATGTCTGGATCGTTGAGTAGAGAGCGTCAAAACCAAGCAGGGACGGTGTGATGATCCGGTTACTCGTGACCGAATGAAAGGCGACGGTCGCGAGACTTTGGCAAATTGCTGCGATCGCCATCGTGATGACTGCGGTGATCCGGCGTTCGACGACCGGCCAAAAGGAAGGAGAATCAAAAGGAACCGGATTATTGTAGAGCAAGAGACCGATCGTACTGAGCACTCCGCCGCTGAGGAACAGGATGAGGAGAATCCAGTAGCGGCGCTCGAGTCGTTTCGACTGAAATGCAGACGCCCGGCGATTGGTTTCACATGTAACGCTCGGTTGAATACGTGTATGTTCCTGTTGTTTAATCGCAGTACTCATCTGACACCTCCAGTCTTCCGTCGACGTAACAGAATGATGATGAAGACGGCTGCTCCGACCGTTCCGAGAATCAAGGAGACCGGCAGTTCAAACGGACGGATGATCGTGCGTGAAATCAGATCACTGATTAGAATCGTCGCCATCCCAATCAGACAGACCCACGGCAGATTACTACGGAGATCGTCACCGCGAAACATCGAGACGATGTTCGGAACGATCAAGCCGAGGAAGGGCAGATTGCCAATGACGGTCGCGACGACACCGACGGATAGGGCGATCAACCCAGTCGCGATCAGCATCAGTCGATTGTAGTTGACGCCAAGACTCGTCGCGACGTCCTCCCCGAGTCCAACGAGCGTCAAGCGACTCGCGAGAAAGAAGATACAGACCGTGACACCGATGATGATCCAAAGATACTCGTAGCGACCGATCTGGACGGACGCGAACGAACCGACGAACCAGCCTTCGATCGCTTGGCTGGCACGGAAAAACAACCTGAGAAACGTCGATATCGCGGAGATGACGGCTCCGAGCATCAGACCGATGATCGGGACGATCAACGATGAACGCAGTCGAACCGAACGGAGAAACCAGAAAAAGACCATCGTCCCGATGAACGCAAACACGATGGCTCCGGTCATCCGCATCATCAACGACGGTGCCGGAACGAGTAAGTAAACGGCTAACAGTCCGAGTCCCGCCCACTCGATCGTTCCCGTCGTCGTCGGTTCAACGAGCCGATTTTGCGTGATCAGTTGCATGACAAGTCCTGCCATCGCCATCGCAGCACCCGTCAGCATCAAGGCGAGTGTTCGCGGAACGCGCGTGATCCAGAACATATCGAAATTGTTCGCTGTACTCCGTAGTTCGTAGACGCCTGTGAAGAGGGACGCCGTTGCGAGCGCTAAGACGAGACATAAGGTCAAGACGAACGGCTTCGTCCAAACGACAGAAAAGGAAGGTCGAGCGGGTGGCTCGACTCTTCCATTCATTTGTTGCTGTGCATGTGCCATTACTTCTTGAGCGCTTTCGCGATGTCAGTGAAGAATTCCGAGTACGTCTGGATCGATTCATTCAAGTACGTATCTTTTGGTGCGTAGACGATATTGTCGTCTTTGATTGCTTTTGTTTTCTGCAGGGCAGGAGCGCGGTCGATGACGTCTTGCGCCGGCACGGCACCTTCTGCGTTTCCTAGTGGCGCGTCGCGGTCAAGGACGAGTAACCAGTCCGGGTTACTTTGAGCAATCGCTTCGACCGAGACTTCATCACCTTGATCGTTCCCTGATTTTTGTTTAACTTCGAGCGCTGGTTTCCAGTCGAACAAATCATACATCGGTCCGAAGACACGTCCACTCATCGGCGCTGAGAAGCCGATATCGCCGCCTGAGACGATGACCGACATGACGCTGTCCTGTCCGTTATACGATTTTTTGACGTCCTTGATCGATTGCTCGAGCGTCGTCACGAGCTGATCCGCTTCTTGTTTTTTATCGAAGATTTGTCCGAGTGTCTCTGTCGTATCTTCAAGTCCTTTGACGAGTAACTCACCTGGTGTACCGGAGTCTTCCGGTAAAGTGATGTCAAGGTCGATGACAGCAGCGTTCGGAACGAGTTTTTTGATGTCTTCATAATGATCTGCGAAACGTTGTCCGACGATGACGACGTCCGGATTGACACCAGCGATCGCTTCGAGGTTCGGTTCGAAGTGCATGCCGACATCGACGATATCCTTATCTTTTGCATAAGGTGACTCAGCCGGGAGCAGTCCGACTGGTGCTGCTGCGAGTTCGACGTCCCATGCGGCAAGTGTTTCGAACGTTCGGTTATCGAGTGCGACGACTTTCTTCGGATCAACTGGAACGTTGACCGTTCCGTGTGCGTCCTTGATTTTGACCGTCTTCGGTGCTTCTGCGTCCTTCTTCGTGTCTGCTTCTCCTGCGTTCCCGCATGCTGCGAGTAAAACAGCAAGCGAACTCACGACGAGTGGTGTTTTCCATTTCCCCATGATGATTCAGCTCCTTTTGTTTAAATTGATAACGCATAAATCAAGGATTGAGCAGCAGATGGATTATGTATGTCTACGTGATTAATCTGTCCTCAATAAATGATAATGATTATCATTGTCATGTTCACTGAGAATCATAGCAAATGAATTTGGTAGACGCAACGCCATTTTCCAAGGAATTACCTGGAACAGTTTTTTACTTCTATAAACTATACAAAAATAAAAAATGATAATCCTTCTCATTTGGATGTAGAAATAGGACCATCGGACGCATTTGAGGAACAGAGGTTTAGACGACTTCAAAAAGAGAAAGTGGTAATATATGTATCAAATTTTCAAATCAGAAACACCGCAGAAGACGACTTCGAAATGAGGTGCTGTATGAATCAACCATTTGAAGACTTGAAGATGTATCAAAATTTTGATGAATTGGCGGATGATATCCTCGATTTCGCAAAAGAGATTCTACCGGATCAGATGTTGTATTTATCAGCAATCGAAGCAGGACAACAACGGATGTTAAAGATTGCAAACGATAAAGCAGATATTCCGATGGTAGAAGGCATGCAGATTGAATTGAACCAATCATTATGTAAACTGGTTGATTTCGAGACGAAACAGCCGGTCGTCCTCGAAGATATTCCAAACGCGGAACAACTCGGCGATTGGCGAAAAGGTTTGGAGGAGGCTCACGTCCGGTCCTACTTAGGGATTCCAATCGTCTTGACGAGCGGGGAAACGTTCGGCACGTTATGTGCGATCAATAATCGGGTCAGCTTGTATGAACAGAAGAATGTTCAGCTATTGCAACGGATCGTCCGACTCTTTTTGTACTACTTAGAGCTTGAGCGTCATGCTTGGAAGGATGCGTTGACAGGACTGCATAATCGGCGTTACTTAACGAAGCAGTTCGAGGATCATCCTGGACATACAGGAGCGGTGTTCTTCCTTGATCTCGATGGCTTTAAGCAAGTCAACGACGTCTTTGGACACGAGACGGGGGACATTGTTTTGCAAGAGGTCGCGCAACGTCTGCGACAGTTCGTGCGCGAGCAAGACGATGCGATGGCCGTGCGCCTAGGAGGCGATGAGTTTATCCTCCATTTCGGTCATGCTGATTCAAGGGAAGAGTGGGAGCGACTCGCGAAGCG
>NZ_DFQK01000024.1:0-32329 GCF_002377745.1 Exiguobacterium sp. UBA3491 | reverse complement strand
AGTGAGTGGGAAACAGATTACCGCGTGTCGACGAGTATCGGGATTGTGATATATGACACCGAATTTCGTCCAGAGTTAAAAGTCTTGTTACAACAGGCGGACGTTGCACTATATGCCGCTAAGTCGTCAGGAAAGAATACGTATCAGTTCTATGAGCAGGCGAAGAAATGACGAAATATTAAAAGACACGACGCTTCTGAATCTCCTCAGAAACGATCAGGTCTTTTTACTTACTATGTAGGCGATGCACGATCCGAATGACGTCTTTTTTCGTACGGTCAGGAAACCTGAGACACAACGTCTCGATACATGTCACAGGATCCTCATTCTCTAACAAGCGGAGGGCTTCCTTTACGACTGGATCAAGTGATTCGGTGACTTCGGAAGCTTTAGCAGTCGAGTCGCTCAAGTGATGCATCAAATAAAACAACAATGTATGGATAAAAACGAGGACGACTTTCGTCGCAAACGAAATCGTGATGGACTCAGCATAGAGATCCATCCAAAGCAGGACACTTAAACTTACCCAAAAATTCACTACGGTAAAGAGTACGTTCGAGACAGGGCGTTTAAAAAGGCCACCGAACGCACGCATCACCCCATCGAACACGACGCTAACGAGTAGACTGACAAGATAGAAGCATAAAAGAAATACGAGACAACCAACGAACGAGTCGTAGGAAACATCTCCGACGGATAAAATCAGTCCATCGATCATCAGTAAAGGGAGCACTAAGAGCAGACTGAGCAACACAAGCGAGACGGAGGAAACCAGTCGTGACATCCTATCATCCTTTCCGTACAAATGATTTCCTTAGACAAGAAATGCAGCATACAAACTAGGATACCGCTTAACACAGTTGATTACAATTATTTACAAACAAGAGGCGTACACAGAATGTTACTCAGTTAAGCGTGGAAACCCTGTCAAAAAGCGTCTTTACGTCCAGTTAACATCTGGATTATCCATTGACAATCCTTATCTTTCCCACTTACAATTGAAAATGATTATCAATACAAGTTGGGGGATCTGCTTACCATGAACGTTAACCGTAAAAAATTACTAATTTCTACCGTCTCGATCCTGTCTTTGACATCGTTATTGATCGGCTGCTCGAATCCAGGCGAGTCGACAGGAGAGCGAAAAGATAAAGATACATTGACGCTCGCGTGGCCACGCGACGTTGGAACGATGAATCCACACGTCTATAATCCATCACAACTGTTCGCACAGTCGATGATCTATGAGCCACTCGTCCACTATGGAGAAGGTGGAAAGCTCGAGCCATACTTAGCCTCGTCTTGGAAGATTTCTGAAGACGGAAAAACGTATACGTTCACGCTTCGTGACGGCGTCAAGTTCTCGGACGGTTCGACGTTTGACGCAGCGATCGTCAAAAAGAACTTTGACTCGATCCTTAAACAAAAAGCCTTACATAGCTGGCTTGGTTTCATCACGAAAATCGAGAAGACGGAAGCGGTTGATGCGAAGACATTCCGTCTGACATTATCCGAAGCCTATTACCCGACGATTCAGGAACTCGCGGTCGTCCGTCCGGTCCGTTTCCTCGGAGAGGCTGGATTCCCGGAGAACGGCGATACATCGAAAGGTGTCAAAAAGGAAGTCGGGACAGGTCCATGGATGCTCGACGAATACAAACCGGATCAGTATGCGACGTTTAAGGTCAATAAGAACTACTGGGGACCGAAGCCGAACATCGATCACATCAAGGTCGACATCATCCCGGATGCGGAGACACGTGTCTTAGCACTCGAAAAAGGACAGGTTGATCTGATTTACGGGGAAGGGGCGATCAGTATCGATGCCTTCAATCAGTTGAAGACGGATAAGTCGTACAAAACGCAGATGTCTGAACCAGTCGCGACGCGTCTCCTCGTTTTGAACACGAAAAATAAACGTCTGTCTGACGAACGCGTCCGCCAGGCGTTACAGCACGGGTTCGATAAAGCCGCCCTCGTTGAAGGGATCACGTCGGGATTAGAAGCACCGGCTGATTACCTTTTGCCACCGAACATGCCGTACACATCGAACTCGAAAGTGAAGCAACGGGATTATGACGTGAAGGAAGCAAATCGTCTTCTTGACGAAGCAGGCTGGAAACTGCCGAAAGGTGAGAAGGTCCGCGTCAAAGATGGTCAACCGCTGCAAATCGGGATGATGTATGATGCGGCCGAGCAGGTCCAAAAGGCGATGGCCGAAACGTTGCAGTCGGAATGGTCGAAAATCGGCGTCGAGCTGAAGACGGAAGCTGTCGAATTACCGGATCAAGTCCAGCGCTTCAAGGACAACCGATTTGACATCAACTTCTACAGCAACTTCGGTGCACCGTATGATCCGCATACGTTCGTGAACCTGATTGATACGGATGGCTTCGGCTTCAAAGAAGCGATTTCGTCTTATCCGAATAAAGAACAACTGTTGCAAGAGATCAAAGATGTCTTGAAGACGACGGACGAGACGAAACGTCAGAAGATGTACGCCGACATTCTGCCATCACTCCAAGATCAAGGGGCATTGATTCCAATCTCGTACTTGAAGAAGATGGCAATCTATCAGTCGGACGTGACGAACTTCCAGTTCCCTGCGAACCGAGACGAGAGTCCATTCGCGCGTATCGGCATCAACTAAAGGAGGGATGACATGGGGGTCTTCCTCGTCAAACGCATATTATCCGTCATCCCGATTTTGTTACTGGCGGTCTTGATTCTGACTGGGTTGATTCATTTGTCACCGGTTGATCCGGCACAGGCCTATCTGTCCGCTGCTCATATCCAACCGACGGATGAACTGCTCGCTGCCAAACGAGCAGAATTCGGACTCGATCAACCGTTTTATAAACAATATATCGATGCCGTCATCCGCTTGGCGCAGCTTGATTTCGGAACATCGTATCTATCGGGTAAACCGGTCCTTGAAGATGTCTTGTTACGTTTACCACCGACAGTCGAACTGGCTTTGACGAGTCTGTTGCTGGCGCTTGTCATCAGTATTCCACTCGGGTTCCTTGCCGGCATTAAGAAAAATGGCTTCTTTGACCATCTGAGTCGGGGAATCGCCTTCATCGGGGCTTCGATCCCTTCGTTTTGGCTCGGGTATCTGTTCATCTTCTTCTTTGCCGTAAAGCTGGATTGGTTTCCGGTCGGCGGGACAGGAAGCGTAATGCACTTGATTTTACCGGCATTGACACTCGCGTTTCCATTGATTGCCCTGTATACACGCTTGCTACGCGGAAGTGTGATTGAAGCATTGAATGAACCATATGTCTTGTTTGCGCGTACACGTGGATTAAAGGAAGGACGAATTCTTGGCAAACACGTCCTTCGGATGGCGATTCCGCCGATGATCACGGGTCTTGGGATGAACCTCGGGAAGTTGCTGACGGGAACGATCATCGTCGAGACCGTTTTCTCGTGGCCCGGCTTCGGTCGCTACTTCATCGAAGCAATCTTTGATCGGGATATGCCGGTCATCCAAGGCTACGTCTTTCTCGCGGCACTCGTCTTCATCGGCAGCAGTTTGCTCGTCGATATCATTCAAGCCGTACTCGATCCACGACTAGCGAAAAAAGGAGGAGCAGTATGAATACTCCACTTCCAGCAACGATGATCCGGTTGCGGTATACGCCGCTTCTTTATCTTTGTGCCATCGTCTTAATCGGGATGGCAGGCATTGCGTTGTTTGCGCCATGGATCGCACCGCATGATCCGAACCTCGTCGACCTGACGCAAAAGCTCCATGGTCCGTCGTCAGCCTATCCACTCGGAACCGACCAACTCGGACGCTGTCTCTTGTCGCGTTTGATTTACGGCGCACGGATTTCACTCGGCTGTGCCGTTTTGATTTTCGTCGCCTCGCTCGCAATCGGACTGTTCGTCGGAACACTTGCCGGTTACCGTGGTGGCTGGGTCGACCAACTCTTGATGCGTCTCTGTGACGGTGTGATGGCATTCCCGAGTTTGATTCTCGTCCTCGGTCTCGTCGGTATTTTCGGTCCAGGTCTCAAGCAGGTCATCATCGCCTTGATGCTCGTCCAGTGGGTCTACTACGCGCGGATGTTCCGCGGAATGGTCATGACGCTGAAGACGGAAGCG
This sequence comes from Exiguobacterium sp. UBA3491, assembly GCF_002377745.1. Lineage (NCBI taxonomy): Bacteria > Bacillati > Bacillota > Bacilli > Caryophanales > Exiguobacterium > Exiguobacterium sp. UBA3491. The sequence continues at coordinate 28,216 of NZ_DFQK01000024.1, read as the reverse complement.
TTCATCGCCGCTGCTCGCGTCAACGGTTCGTCTTCGTGGAAAATCATCCGGACGCACATTCTGCCGAACATCTTACCGCCGCTGCTCGTCATCGGAACGCTTGAGATGGGCTGGGCGATCATGGATATCTCGGCGATGTCGTTCCTCGGGCTTGGTGTCCAGTCACCGACAGCCGAGTGGGGCGCGATGATTCACGAAGGAAAATCGTACATCCGGACGAATCCGGAATTGATGATTTATCCGGGACTTGCGATCATGCTTGTCATCATCAGCTTTAACCTAGTAGGAGAACAGTTAGCAGAACGATTCGGTGTATCAAAAACGATGAAATGAGAGGAGGTGCCCGTATCGAACCGATCTTAGCTGTCGACGGTCTGACCGTCCGTACGAAACAACAAGTAACATTGATCGAAGGGGTGACGTTCTCAATGCAAGCTGGACAGATTCTTGGTCTTGTCGGAGAAAGTGGTTGCGGGAAGACAGTGACGAGTCTCGCCTTGATGCGTCTACTTAATCCACAGACAACAGACGTCACCGGCGATATTAGACTGAACGGAACATCAATTCAATCCTTATCAGAACGCGCTGTGCGAACGATTCGGGGCGGTGAGATTGCGTTCATCATGCAAAATCCGATGAGTGCCTTCACACCGGTCTATTCGATCGGGCACCAGATGATCGAGACGATTCAGACCCATACACGTTGTTCAAAACGTGAAGCGAAACAACAAGCGATGACGGCACTCGAAGAAGTCAATCTGACGGATGCCGCCCGGTTGCTCAAAGCTTATCCGTTCGAGCTGAGTGGCGGGATGTTGCAACGGATCATGATCGCCTTAGCCGTTGCCCTGCGCCCAAGCGTCTTGATTGCCGACGAACCGACGACGGCGCTCGATGTCTTTAATCAAAAGACGGTTCTTGAATTACTTGAACGGATGCGGGCGACTTACGGAACGGCGATGTTACTCATCTCGCATGATCTCGGTGTGATCGCTGAACTTGCAGACGATGTCCTCGTCATGCAGCAAGGACGGATCGTTGAGCAAGCAGATGTTTTTGAATTGTTTGATCGACCGCAGCATCCGTATACGCAGTCACTTCTCGCACAGCATATCGGAAGGGAGGCGCTCGGATGAGTCTACTACAAATCGATCAAGTCTCACACGTCTATAAACGCCGGTTTCGACCAGCACAGACCGTCTTACATGATGTGTCGTTGACGCTTGAAGCGGGACGTTGTCTCGGGTTGCTCGGATCGAGCGGTGCCGGGAAAAGTACGCTCGGACGACTGTTGCTTGGGCTCGAACGTCCGTCAAGCGGTACGATTTGGTTCAACGGTGTCGACCGGCATGCGACAAAACGACCGTTTCAAGGAGATGTCCAAGTCGTCTTCCAGGATTCCTTCGCCGCCGTCAATCCGAAACTGACGGCGGCCGATATCATTGCGGAACCGCTCGATAACTTCATTCGTTTAAAGGGAGATGCGCGGCAACAGCGACTCGTCACGCTTATCGAACAAGTCGGGCTCAAGGCGACGGATTTGACGAAATATCCGGCGCAGTTCAGTGGCGGACAACTCCAGCGGATCGCAATTGCGCGAGCGATTGCTGCCGAACCGCGCCTGATCGTCCTTGATGAAGCAGTCAGTAGTCTCGACATGGTCAATAAACGATTGATTCTCGCTTTGCTAGCTGATTTAAAGCGAAAACACGGCTTAACATATGTCTTCATCACCCATGACATTAAAGCTGCCGAGCAACTCTGTGACAGCTTCGCGATCTTAGAGCAGGGACGCCTTGTCGGTCATTACCCGAGTCTAGCGGCGTTCGATGCTGCGACGGATCCTGCCGTTGAACGGATGCGTCAAGCGAAGCTTGCCATGCACCCAAGACAACGAACGATTCGAAAGACACAACCAACTAAAGGATAACGGACTGCTGAACGCTTCCGTTATCCTTTTTTGTTGTAGAGCCGGATCAGTAAGCCGTTTTTCGGAACCGAAGTGCCGACCAGCCGAGGGTGAGGACAATCCAAACGAGACAAGAAATGACACCGAACAGATGGGACGAAGAAAAAAACGATGTGTTCGATGGAACTGACAGAAGCGCACCAGGCATGAAAAATAGAACGTCTGGCTTTAGCGAAGGAAGTACAACAAGAAGCAAGGAGACGACGAGCGATAGGATGCCAATCGGTACAGCGCGTTGCAAGAAGGTGCTGATCAGTAATGTCAGACTAACGACGAACAACGTCCAAAGACTAAAATCGAGGATGATGCGTAGCGCAAGCACCGGCGAAAGGAATCCGAACCAATAGACGGTCAGACAATAGGACGTGAGTGCCCCGATTAGAATTCCGAATAAACTGATCATACCGTGACTGAACCATTTCGATAGCAGATAGACATTCCGAGAAACGGGACGCGTTAAAATGAAATCCTGCATGCCGGTTTGGCGATCTGACGCTAACAGTCCCATGAAGCTCATGATCAGAACGATCAAGCCAAGCTGATTGAACTGTCCATGAATCGTTGCGCTAAAGACGTCAAGTGATTGCGGAGCAGGACGATTCGGGTCAACGATGATGCCATCCGCGTTTCCGACGTGTGCGAGCAAGACATCCATATACATCAACAGCAATGGTTGCGTCACGCCGAGAGCAATGAAAAACAGCGGTAACCAGACGATTTTCCATTCTTTCCACGCTTCCAACCACTCGGTCAGCGTCAGCGTATAAAACGTCCTCATACGTCCGCCACCATGTCGAGGAACCGTTCCTCGAGTCCAATCGGTTGATAGGCAATCGAAGCAATCGACCATCCTAGCTGAATCAGAGTGGTCGCTAACTGTGAGAGGTCAAGCGGCTGCTGTGCGGAGAACTGATAGCAGCACGGGTTGATTCGATCAATCTCGACTCGTGGAAATCGTGTCGCAGAAAACGAAGGGACAGCTGTAAGCGTCTCGACTTGAATCCGGTATTGATCCACGTTGCGTTGATTATCGAGCGGTCCCAGCAATTTTCCATGTTTAATGACGAGGAAGCGGTCGCAACACGTCTTTGCGTCTTCTAACAAGTGCGTTGAGACGATGATCGTCATCCGTTTCTTTAAGCGGAGAATCAATTGATTGATATCATGTCGACCACTTGGATCAAGGGCGGAAGCCGGTTCGTCAAGAATCAAAAATGTCGGTTCATGTAAGATGGCTTGGGCGATTCCGAGACGTTGGCGCATCCCGCCGGACAAGCGTTCAATGACTTCTGCTTGTTGAGCGTGGAGTCCCACTTCATGTAGAACGTCCGGAATCCGCTTATTTAACGTTGCACGATCAAGCCCCGACAAGTGACCGAAAAAACGCAGTGACTGTTCGCACGTCATCCAAGGTTTAAAGTCGGTCTGTTGTGATAAGTAGCCGATCGATCGCTGGTGTTGACGGATGGAGCGCGAAGACATCGTGATGGAACCACGGTCACTCTCGATCATGCCGCTAAGACATTTCAGGAGTGTCGTCTTTCCGGCACCATTTGGACCAATCAGTCCAAGACATTCATGTTCGTGAATCGTAAAGGAAATATCGTCTAGGATAAGACGTCGTTGAAGTGAAAGCTGGAGATGAGAAATCTGAATCATGCTGTCATCCTCCTTCCGAGGACGAAGTAGAGAATCGAGCCAATCGGCTGGACGAGGAGAATAATCAATAACCAAGTAGTCGGTGTCGCGATCCGGTCCTTGCGTCTGAACCAATCGATACAGGCGCAGCTGAATAGAATCAGGTTGATGGAGATGTAAATCAATAATAGGGGCAAAAAGCGTTCCCAGTCGATGTGTGATAAGGCAGAGAAATCTGTATTCATGAAACACCCTCCTTTTCTATTTCCATTATCAATAATGAAAATAGAAAAGTCAATAAAAGATGTATTGATAAAAAAACACTCTCCTGAATACAGAGAGTGTTTACGGTAAGATGACGAGTGAGACGGTCCGTTCTTTTGCTTGGTCTTCCGTCTCCAAGTGATGATATTTTTCGAGCAAAGTCTGCATTTCCTCTTGGAAATCATTAAAGGTTTCATCCGTCAGTTGCAGTTTAGCAATCGAGAACGTCGAGTGGTCCTGACCTTCCGTTTGAACGGTCTGTTCGAAGTATGTTTGGTACTGCTGTAAGACATACATGAAGTAGAACGAGACGAAATTCACTTTTTCGTCGTACGTCGCACTGTTCCAGTCTGCTTCGCTAATTTGATAACCGCTTGTGTTCAAGGCATAAATTTTCTCCTCGACTTTTCCGACACGATGGACGGCGACGACTTTCAACAACTGATCGTCCATCATCGCATTGACTTGCCGGTATAAGGTCGACTGCGGTACATCCGTTAAGCGTTGATTCAGTTGCATGATTGATAAACCATCTTCGAGATCAATCAATTCGAACGCAATCTTAAAACGGACATGGTTTTTGAAGAGATTAAAGTTCACGTCGTGTTCCCCTCCTTCATTTAATCGTTTCCTAAAACTATCTTAGCATGTTTTTGGAAACATTCTTAAAAATGATAATGAAAAAAGAGGAAATGTGATGCCTCTCTTGAATGATTTATACTAGAATATTGTAAAGAAAGGAGTCATCATATGAAAAATATAAGTTATCGCTATGGTACATATGCACTCGTTACTAGTTTTTTCTTATTCTTCATCGTTCAATTATTCCAAGCGTATATTGAATTATCACCCGAATTTCTAGGAGAAAACCTTGGAGAATACGGTTTATCGTTTTTCCCGATAAGTGCATTGCTCGTTGGACTCGTATTATTTATTCACGGCTGGTGGAGTGAAGATGAAAAAAAGCAGCATGAAAAACTAGCTGCAAAAAATCAGCAAGAATCGAATGAATCGGTGTGACATCATGCCGTTGATACAGAAGACCGACAACGCATTTTCGTTGCCGGTCTTTATCGTTTCATGTGTTCAATTGTTTAAAACGCTTAATCGCGAACGGTCCGATTGGTTCAGTCGTCGATCGTTCCATGATCAATTCACTAAGTACTTTTCCAACTAAGCTACTGAACTTGAACCCGTGACCGGAGAAGCCGGCGGCGATCGCGATGTGCGGATAGTCTGGATGCAAATCGATGATGAAGTCCTCGTCTGGCGTCATCGTATAAAGACATGCTTTACCATGAGATAAGGTATCGATCGAGGGGATGAATGTGTTCGTGAACTGTCGTAAATCTGCCAGATCACCGGCTTCTTGACCAAATGGACGGCGTGGATGATTCGGATCAACCGGGATACCACCATCGTGCCGTCCGATTTTCAGACCGGCTTGAGCGATGCTTGGAAAACCGTAATAATAACCGGCGGGTGTATCAAAGGCAAAAGCAGGGAACGCCGTATCGTTAAATACTTCTTCCGCTGCTTCAAACCAGGCAAACGTCTTTCGGACCGGGCGAAGCGGTAAGGAGAGGCCGGTCTGTTCGAGCAACGGACCAGACCAAGCCCCGGCTGCGACGATCAACGCGTCAGCTGAATAGATGTCTGATCCAACCGTCACGTCAACACCAGTGGCATGAGCAGTAAGCGTCGTCACTGTTGCATTCGTCCGGATGTCGACACCGTTCGCGACAGCAAGGTTCCGGTACGCTTCAATACAATCCTCGCACTTCAACACACCGGACGTCGGTTCAAAACAACCGATATAATCGTCGGGCATCGTTAAGCCGGACCAGCGGATTCTAACTTCCTCAGCCGTCAGGACCTCGAGCGGTAAATCGTATTGCGCTGCACTCTTGATGATCGTCTGCATCGAACAGGACGAACGTTGACCGGCATTCAAGACTCCGGTGTTCAGGAACAAGCTCCGACCACTGACCTGTTCTAACTCGTACCATAAGCGTTGCGCAGTTAACGCGAGCGGTACGTAAGCTTCCCCTTCACCATAGGCATGGCGGATGATCCGTGTCTCCCCGTGATGACTTGCTTGATCATGCGGCGGATTGTGGGCGTCTAGTAGTAAGATTTTTTGATTGGTTCGTGAAAGATAGTAACCGGCAGCCATTCCCATGGATCCGGCACCGACGATGATGACATCATATTGGGACATGTGGTTCGACTCCTTCATATGTATATTCATACCAGTATAAAGTGAGAACCAAAACATGACAAATGTGATATCAGATCTCGAAGCGACGGGCTTCTTGTTCTAAGTGTTCCGTTCGTGCGTTTAAATCACCGACGAGCGTATGCAACGTCGTGATCGTCGCAATCATCTGTTCAGACGCAGCGGCGACTTCCTCGTTGCTTGCCGTATGCTCTTCCGCGACAGCGGCAATTTCCGTTAAGGCATTGCGAATGAATCGTTCTGCCTGCAAGACGTCTTCCATCTGTTGCGTCATCTGCTGCGTTGCTGACGAGACGTGCGTGACTTGATCCGTCAACCGTTCGAACGTTGTATCCGTATCAAGGACGATCTGCTTACCGGCTGCTGTTGCTTCAACCGTTGTCTTGAAACTGTGTTGCATCTGTTGCGCACTGTCTTCAATCGAGGTGACGATTGTTGCGATTTCACTGACACTACTTGCGACGTGACTTGAGAGATTCTTGACCTCGGTCGCAACGACGGCGAAGCCTTTGCCTTGTTCGCCAGCCCGTGCTGCTTCGATCGCGGCATTGAGGGCAAGTAGATTCGTCTGCTCGGAAATACCGCGGATAATGCCGACGAGCGTTTGGATATCCGATGATTGCTGTTTCAGTAGATCAATCTGTTCAGCAGACTGGGTGACATGTTGATGAATGTGGCGCATCTGTTCGACAGAAGCAGACATTTGATCCCGTCCGACTCGTGTCAGTATTGCCATCTGATCCGTCGTTCCTTGAATTTCGACACCAGACTGATTCGTCGTCTCGATCAATGCTGCGAACTGATTCATCTCGTCATTCAATGAAAGCGTGACTTGCGTCTGACTTTCAGTTCCCGTTGCGATTTCCGACATCGTATGAGCGATTTGCTCAGATCCGTCGAGTACTTCTGATGTACTTTGATCAATCGATTGACTCGTCGTCGAGACGAGAGTGGCTGTCTGTTTGATATCAACGATCATCGTCCGCAGCATCTCATTCATATCACGAATCGAGATCGCAAGCGCATAGATTTCGTCCTTTGAAGCGATTGTCAAATCGCTCAACGTCTGTTTCGCCTGATTCAGTCGTCCGTCGGCAATCAATGCGGCGACTTTCTGTAACGTCTCGAGCGGACGTAATTTTCGACCGAGCACGATGTAGAGCAAGACGAGGGTGATCGTTAACAACAGGAGCATTAACCCGATGAAAATCGGAGCGTTTTGTTGTAATAGATCCGTCGTAAGCGCATTGACTTCCTTCGCATCGATGTCTGTTCCAAGAATACCGATGACTTGACCGGACGCATCTTTTAACGGAACGTAGATGCTCATATACTGTCCATTCTCAGGATCATTAATGATGTCCGTCGCCTTTTAAAACATCTTGCATATCCGCGACTTTTGCACCGCTTGCTGGCGCATCAATTTTAGCCGCATCTTTCTTTGGGAGACCGTCAATCAGCAAACGGACCTTATTTTGGTCGATGTGTGCTGTGTATGCATACAGGAGTCCGTTTTGCTTACGTAATGTATCAAGTTCATTTCGTAACGTTTCATATTGCTCAGACGCGATAGGCGATTGTAGAAATTCGCTGTAAGCCGCCGTGTCGAATGTCTTGCTGATACGTAAAGCATCCTTTTCAGCGGTCGCTTTAAGCGTTGAAACCGCAGTTTGCTTCGTATTGAAGTATAAGGCCAGACTACTAAAAACAAAAAAGGCAATCAAAATCAAACTAATCATTACTAAAAGGCGTGTTCGGATGGAATGGTTCTTGGTTGTGTTCTTCACGTGTAACTAGTCCTCTCAACTCATATTTTCTATCTATAATTCATTTATCGGTCGGTAAAATACATATTAAACAGGACCTTTTAACGATTTTTTTTATGCCACCGCTGGAAGACAAACTATTTCTTCTAAAAAAAGGATTTATCAAGAATGATTCAGGGCAAATAGTAGATAAAAAAATACAAATTGAGGGAAGAGGGATCGAGATGGAAAGTGAAGTCGATCATCGAATCAAAGCAAGACATGTATATGAAAATGAATTACGAAGACACGCAGTCAGTACAAAAAAAGCGAGCTTTCGTCTGATGACATGTCTACGTTGTCAATCAAAAATCCTGTTAAAGCAGGGACATCAGGACAGCCATCAATGTGACACGAACTAAAAAATCCCACTCTTAAGAGCGGGATTAAATAAAGTGTTAGATAGAACAGGCAACAGTTAGAATAAAAAAATAATCATGAGCACTTGTTTTTCGGTCGTTCACGTTAGGATTTCATCGGCAACACATAGTGTAATAATAATTGCTGAATACAGGAAAGTAGTGTTCCGATTGTCAATGGAGCAAGAACTAAACCTATACCGATGATAATCACACCAGGTGCGTCGTCAATCTGACCGATATAGAAAAAGACGGGAAAAAGACATGCCGTTAAAATGGCGACGATATAAAAAGACAATTTCATCGATTGAATGGAAGCCGTGATGAGCGGAAGAGCTGGAGGAGTCATCGACATGTATCGAAGGATGCGGAGCGCATGAAATAAAATCATAAGAGTCGGGATGAAGATAAGGTATGCGGTCAATAGAACACTGTAGCCAGGTCGCTCGAGTAACAAGTTTTTCGTGATACCATGACAGACAAATGGGATGCCAAGACCAGCTAAACCGAACAGACTGAAGATGATACCGAAGACGATAAAGCGTAAAAACCGGACTTGCCAGACGAAATGATTCACGATATCAACTCCTTTCGAGGCAACAAACGTTTCTTTTAGTATACTGCATCCCCCGAGAGGCTAGTAGAAAATTCAAGTGAAGAGGCAACCGCACTATAAAATAGTGTCATTAAGATGAAATAGATTAAGGAAATGGAGGTCACGTGATGAAACGAGAGCAACATGTCACGCCGCATCCAAAAGGTGGCTATCAAGTGAAAGCTGCCGGTGCGACTCGAGCAACCAAACGATTCGCTACACAGAAAGAAGCGATCGCAGAAGGGCGTCGCATTGCGAAAAGTCAGAAGACAGAGCTCGTCATTCATAACAAAGAAGGGCAGATTCGGGAAAAAGATTCCTACGGACATGATCCATTTCCACCACGAGGTTGAGCCATCATATACGACACGTTCTGGTTATGAGAGCGTTTCTTTTTAATGATTTTTTTGTCAAAAGTTTTTGACATAATGATGGAAGTTCATTACAGTAAATATGTAAAAAGAATTTGACACGTCGTGGAGGGATGAACGTGAGAAACCACATCAAGGAACGACGTCTAACGGCAAAATTATCGCAACAAGAATTGGCTGATCGTTGTCAAGTCAGTCGGCAGACGATTAATGCGATTGAAAACAACAAGTATGATCCGACTTTACAATTAGCGTTTAATATCGCCAAAGTCTTGCAGACACAAGTCGATCATCTGTTCATTTCAGAACAGGAGGAATGGGATGTCTAAGAAAAAAACGGTTTTATTTTTAGTAACGCTCGTGATAGTGGCGAGTCTTACCATCATTAGTATGTTCATCGAAAACAACGTAACGTTCTTCTCGATTGTTCAATTAGCGATTCTGTTGATCATGTTCTTCTCGTATTTTACGTGGGCGCGGACGACGGAGGACGAGCGTCCGGTACCTGATGACGAACTTGGAGAAAAGATTACGATGGAGAGCGGGCTCGTTAGCTACAAAATTCTGATTGTCCTGATTTTTGGATTCATCTGTCTCGATTACTTTTTACATGAATCAGCGAATCTGCTATTGATCATCTTATTCGCGATCGGACTCACACTGTTGCCGATCATTGAATTTGTAAAAGCACGATCTTATCGATGAAACGATACAAAAGCGTTTAGACTGATTCATCCATCTAAACGACTTTTGATATTTAACAAATTAGCTTCTTTGAGCGACCAATCACTCCGCAAGATCGAGTACATATACAAATCATCGAACTGACCACGTGTTTTCTCATATTGACGAAGCAACCCTTCACGCTGGAATCCAAGCCGTTCAAGCAATCGTTGCGAAGCGGTGTTTGCTGGTAGGACAAGTGCTTCAATACGATTTAAAGAGAGATCCTCAAAACCATACTCGATGACCGCAAGCGCTGCTTCCTTCGCGATGCCTTGTCCCTGATAGGCAGGGTTCAACTCAAACCCGATTTCAGCCCGCTGATGGCGTTCGGATTGATTCAAGAAACCGCAACTACCGATGATGACATCGTCTTCATGTAACGTGATCCCAAACCGGATGCCCGTACCCTCACGACGAATCGAGGCGTACCAGTCAATCTCTTCAAGCGCGTCTGCTTCTGATTGAAAGGCGGCGAGTCCCATCTGTTTGACGACGTGTTCGTCTGATAAATAAGCGAGGACGCTCGTAGCATCTTCGGGTAACACTTCGCGTAAGACGAGACGATCCGTTTTTAGCGTTGGGAAAGTATGTAACATTCAAAAAACTCCTTTGCAAGAAAATGTAAAAAGTTATTGTGCAGTGTTTAAGGCATATGGTAAGATTCTCCACAACAAGAGCATATCATTTCGTTGACGAGAAAAAGTAATGATTGTCGCTCTGCCTTACAGAAAACCGGGATTGCTGAGAACCGGAAGCCAGATCAATCATGAAGATCCTCTCTGAGAAGTCACGCTGAACCATTCAGTAAGTGTGACCGGGTGTCCACCGTTACATGGAATGCACATGATAGTGTGCAACTAAGTGCTGTCGAGAACGAGTATTCTCGACGGAATATGGGTGGTATCGCGGTGAAGTCCGTCCCTGTCAAAGGGGCGGACTTTTTTTTGTATTCTCTCAGTTACCGATTATAGGAGCGAACAAGAGATGACGTCACAAAACTAAGCAGAAACCGTACAACAACGCGAGGAGCGTGTCCGAAACAGATGGAAACAAGACCAGGTCTTCGCACGATCGATTGAACAACGCACGGAAGCAGAATTCGTATTCTATGAAGGTCCACCGACTGCTGCGACTCGGGAACTGCGAACGCGATTCGCGAAGAGACACGCAATTGTTATTTCTATGAAAAGATGGGTTACCGATTGACCGGTGTCAGTCAACCGCTCAATGAACGGGCGACACTCGTTTCCTATCAGAAATCGGTTTCGGAATGAGCGGGTTTTATCGGAAGGAAGAACCACCACAGATTCGTTAAAAGAGCGGCAAGGACGGCAAAGTTAAACAGATAAAGGCAAAAGAAGAAGACGAACTCACCGATGTCTTCAAGGTTAGCTAACGGATTATCGATCAAGTACGATTCGTGACTGACGCCGAAGATGAATAAAGGAAAGAAGACATAGAAGTATCGTTTCCAAAAGAATGACGCAGGACCAGTTTGAAACATATGAGCACCTCCTGAAGGAATGTCGCGCTTCTTCCGGTCAGAAGAAGCGTGTGTTCGTTTACGATAAAGATGGTGTCCCGACGACTTCGACGTGGCGCGTGACCGTATCAAACAGACGTGTCCGCGTATCGTTATGAGACAACAGCAACGGCTCACCCGTCTCGTCATAGATGAAGGCAATCGGAATCGAAAAACCACAGTTGCGGTACGAACCATCGGCATGACTCGTTCCGATCATGAGCGCTTGTTGCGCCTGACTGATGATGCGCGCTTCACCGGACCACTCAACGTACTGTTCCTCGCTGAACATGCCGACGCCAATCGGGTTGAAGATGAGATCAAGTCCGGATTCCTCGCGTAGTCCGTCGTTTCCTAAGAAGATTTCGCGGCAGAGGACGTATCCATAGCGAAATAACCCGTCGTTTGCTGTTGATGGTGTATAAAGCGGTCCAGCTTCTGGTGTTTTGGCGCGATCAAGCAGAATCGTCCCGGTCGCATCGATGATGACAGCGCGATCGAGATTCGCTTCATCTTTGTAACCGAGGACGATTGCTGATTCGAACTGCTTGGCAAGATGTTGCACGCGTTCGAGTTCTGCGACCGTACAATAGCCTTCCGGGTAGACAATCAGATCGATTTCAGGATAAGCGGTGATTTCACGTTCGAATTGCTCGAGCCCGGTCTCGCGTTTCGGTTGGGCGATTAATAATTTCATCAAAACATCCTCTCAGGTATAAATATATCTGAAAAATCAGACTTTACATTCGTCATGATTTTACCATTAGTGGTAAAATAAAGCATATCGCTTTTTGATAAATTTTACTGCAAATGAAGGAAGGTCATCAGCTTGAACATTTCAAAAACCATTCTTGTGACACGCCATCTACCGGCGATGAAGGCTTTTTACATAAACCAGATCGGATTTCCGCTCGTCTCGGAAACGAACGAGTCGTTTACGATGCAAATCGGTATTGATCAGCTGACATATCGACAGACTAACGATGTTGATACGCAATACCATATGGCGTTCAACATTCCGGAAAACGTCTTTCAACAAGGAAAAGCGTGGCTCGTAGAACGGACACCACTTTTGATCAAAGATGGACAGGACGAGATTTATTTTGATTTCACGGACTCGCATTCCTGCTATTTTTATGATCCAGATGAAAATGTCTTGGAGCTGATTGCACGGCATCAAATCAATCCCTCTAAAGCGGAACTGACGTTTGATGTATCCGACATTCTCGGAATCGGTGAGATGAGTCTGACGGTGAAAGACGTGCTTGAAGTGGGTGAACAGTTAGCGGAGATCGGTGTTCTCGAGCGACGGGAACGTCCACTCAACGGTGCGTCACTTAACTTCCTTGGACCGGTCGCGGATGGAACGCATATCTTGCTCGTCCCAGAAGGACGCACATGGTTGTTCTCACCGAAGACGGCGAAGGTCAGTCCGATCGAGATGGAACTCGACGGCAGACATCGGGTCCGGCTTGGCGCAGCGGGCGTATGGCATCAAAGTACCGTTTCTTCATAATTCATTATTCTAAAAAGTGAGGGAAGTAAGATGAACAAAGCGGTGAATGCGAGTATCGCGTTCGGATTATTGTTGTTCGTATGTGGTTTCTTTTTTCTGTTTGGCTATTTGACCCGCTCGATGCCGATTCAGCAAGGCGGTGACCCGGTCATCTTACCGGTCGCAGCACTCCTCGTTCTCCTACCATTCGTGATCCGTGAAGGCATGCGCGTTTTGACGTATGTCTCGCTGACACGTCGACAGGTCAGCGTACTCATCTTATTTGCAATCAGTGGAATCATACTAAGTAGTTGGATTGAGGTGCAGCAGAATGTTGCCGTAATCGATTTCCGTTCTCTCTTTACGATTCATATGTTCGTACTGTTCGTTTCGGGCATCATCTTGTTATGTCTTCTATTGACGGGGCTCAAACGGATGCGCGTCCGAACGAGAGTGATTTAAATGGAAAAGGACTGAATGACATGGGATATATCACAGAATTACGCAAACTCGTCGGCACACGACCACTCGTCATGGCAGGGGCGTGTGTCATCGTCGTCAACGATAAACAAGAAGTCTTATTACAACTTCGGCAAGATAATGGTTGCTGGGGACTCGCTGGTGGAGCGCTTGAGATCGGGGAGACGCTCGTAGAAACAGCAAAACGAGAATTAAGGGAAGAGACCGGTCTTGAAGCGGAGCATCTCGAATTATTGAACGTCTATTCGGGTGATGCTTTTTACTATAAGTATCCGCATGGGGATGAAGTCTATAATGTGATCACGGCATTTCTGTGCACTACCTATACGGGAGAAATCGTTCGTGATCCGTCAGAAGTCACGGAATTACGCTTTTTCGCTATGGATCAGCTACCAGAAAACCTCAATCCACCGGAACGACCGATCTTGATGGAGTATGTTCAAAAACAACGGACAGCGCATCACGTCTCTATTTGAAGCAAAGAGTAAAAACAAAAATCTTGAATGAACTTTTCATTCAAGATTTTTTGTTGCACTGGGACGCGTTTCAGCCTGTAGCATCAAGAGGACACGAAAAGGAGGAAACGCAATGCGATGCTTTGCGATTGATTTAGATGGAACGTTATTGAATAAGGAACACGGGATTTCGGATGCCAATCAGGCAGCCATCAAGAAACGGCAGGAACGAGGAGATGTCGTCATCATCGTCACCGGGCGAGCTGCCTTTGATGCGCGACGGATTCTAGCGCAACACGGACTGGATTGTCCGGTCATTGGTGCGAATGGGGCAGAGGTCGAGGTAGGACAAGGTAGACGGTGTTTTTTGAACCGTTCTAGCAGTCGAACGATTTGGGAGATCGTACGATCTACAAACGTATTCATACATATTTATCTTCAAGACAACATCCTGTTACCGCAGTTTTCGCTTGCTGCTCTTCAAGGCGGAGATCGTGCGTTTCAAGAAGCGATTCAGGTTCAATTAACGCAATACGGTGTTGAGGAAGTTGACGAAATCGCAATCGATCAACTGGATGTCATCAAATTCATGTTCGTCTCACCTGACAGATGGCGACTCGAACACCTCGAGCAACAACTCCTTCAGCTGAAGATCTGTTCCGTGACACGTTCAGGTGCCTATAACTTAGAAGTCATGGCAAACGGCGTGACAAAAGGGATTGCCCTTAAAGACATCGCGAGAGCGTACGGGATGACAACTGAGGACATCATTGCGATCGGTGACAATCAAAACGATCTACCGATGTTCGAAGTGGCGGGAACATCGATTGCCATGGGAAACGCTAAAGCGTCTGTCAAAAGCAGAGCGACATATCTCACCAGTGATCATGATGAGGACGGTGTAGCGAAGGCATTAAACGACTTAGAACGATGGGAACAAACGAAGGAGGAACAGCATAGCGAACATCTCGGACATCGCTAAACAAGCGGGCGTCTCGAAGTCGACGGTATCCCGTGTCTTAAACGGTCATAAGCATGTATCAAAAAAAGCGACGGATCATCTTAGACGTGATGGAGCGACTGGAATATAGTCCGAACGGAAATGCGATCAACCTCTCACGCGGTAAGACGAATACGATTGGTGTCCTCGTGCCGCGTGTCGGTCATCCGTTTTTCATCAATTAATCGAGGGGATCGGTCAAGTGTGCATGGAACGAAACCACACACTCCTTAGCTGTCTTCCATCGGATTCTTAAAAAGGGAGAACAAGATATGAAATGGAAAAGGACGACCTATCCCCTCATCGAGGGACAAGACGAAAAACAGGTCTACTGGATAGAAAAAGGAGAAACGGTTCAGATCGGACAGACCTACGAAACGATTCGGTTAGAAAAAACATCACATCAATCCATCCTGGTACGGGAGCAAGAATTGGTGTCAGAAAAAATCGGCAATCGAACGATCAGCCTGACGATTGATGCAGAAGACTATACGCCACTCGAATTCGTCGAGTACCAAGATGGCGTCCAAACCGTGCATGCGTTGTATCGAGCGGATGCAGTCGTAATTACGCGAGGCAATGAGCAGTCTGTCCTACCGATTCATACCGAAAGTGTTGATCTGTTTTCAATCGAATTGTTATTGCGAGCATTACCACGAACCGTTGATTCGACGTTTTCGTTTAGTGGCTTTAGTGCCGTTTCAGGACTTGCGGTACCGATTCAGGTGCGACCCTTGCGGCACGATCGATTGACGACCGAATCAGGCGAACACGTAGAGACGCTTTGCGTTCACGTTACGTTTGGTGAGCGGATTCAGTATTACTGGATTGATCCAGTCAAGCGGGAGTTGTTAAAACAGTCCTCCCAGATTGCCGACGGGGTCTCATTGGAATTTCGTCGATGAAAAAAAGAGCTGACTCAAAAGTTGGTCTCTACAAAGAAAAGGGTGGCAGAATGATGATCTGCCACCCTTTTCTCGTAAAAATGACGCGTCACACGCCACTCCTACAGGAAAAAACGCATTATGCGCTGTCAGAGACAAACAAGACCCGCTTTCCTGCTTGAATGAAGCAGGAAAACTGGCTTGTGTCTCGCCTGAGGAAAGGGCGTGAAAAGACGCGCCATTTTTTTGAGTCAGACCCATTTGTTATAGCTGAAAATGATGTTGCATCGCTTCGAAAATCCGCTTACTCGCCTTTGTATCGTCAAACGCATAGATGTGACTGAGATGACGTTTGAACTTTTTAGGCATTTTCGATTCGCGTAGTGATTCCATCAAGGCGTCTCTTGTTTCGATGACGTCTCCTGGTAACAAATCCGTCGATTCGCCGGCGTTATCTTCGCCAACTAAGACAGGTGGGCGGTAGTAGATGACCTTTTTGTGCATCAAGGAAAAATCGAGACCGACACTCGAATAATCGGTAATCAACACATGATGATTTTCAAGTAGCTCCTTGACTGTGAACGCATCCTGACTGATGACATCGACGAAGTCCGAGTGGAACAAGTAGCTGAATTTTTGGAAATTGCGATGAAGGTAGAACGAGACTTCAACCTTGTTGTCCATCACTAAGCCTTTCAACCGTTCGTCCGTGATCAAGGCTTGAAACTCTTGATAATAGTCACTTACCATGAACTGTTCGTCTGGATACGTATCAAGTTTCGGTCGCCACGTCGGCATGATCAAGAGCTTTTTCCGATTCTTATATCGCTTGAGCCAACGTGATCGTTCCGTGATCAATTGATCGAATCGGGCAAGACCTGTCACGATGATTTCGTCAGGATGAAAACCGTAATCGCGGGCGATGAGCTGTTTCTCCCGCTCCGAGGATACTACGAATAAGTCGGTAAATGGATGCGGCATCTTTTTTCCATAAAGATGACTGACATCTTTTGACCCGATGACACCGTGTTGCAAGAACAGCTTTTGTTTCGTTTGAATCAGTGCTTCCATATGATAGGTAGCAAACGGTAAGGCATAACTCGATGAATGCGTATGACATAAAACGTCCGCAGCCTGAACGACCTCGATATTCTCCGGAGATTTATAGAACACGATATGATTCTCATATCCGGCAAGAATTTTAAAATCCGGACTCGACCGACTGATGATGTAGTAGATGTTGAAATGTTTCCGGTGCTGGTCAACAAGGTACTTGAAGAAAATCATCCCATTATCTTGTGCTTTATCCGGATATTCAAAACAGATAATCGTCTTCTTATTTGGATCCAGTCCAAGTAACGGGTGAGGGTCTGCGTAATACTCGACAGTCTCGACCGGCACCGGGATTAGACGCATCGCAAGACGTTCCGACACGGTTGAATAGGGGCGGACCAGCACATCGTATTGCTCATTAAACGGCAACCAGTGCTCATCGTTCAAGAGTTCTGGGTGATTTTTAAAGTGGCGAATCCGAGGTGTAAAACCAGAAATCGGCATCTCACGAATCGAAAATCCGAACAATAGGTCGTAGATGTTTACATTAAGGGTTTCGTAGTCATACTGGTCACCAAGCAATTGATTGACAAGTTCTGGTTCGATCACGGCTTCGACCTCTGTCTTGAAGCGACGAGCATCAACTGGTGTGACGCTGAAGCGATTAATCGGCAGGGCGATTTTTTGTTCCAGATGTCTGAATTTAATGAAACAACTCGGCTGTTCCACTTCGAAATACTTCGAGTGAAACGAAAACTTCAATAGAAGGACGTCGTCTTGACGAGTGATGCCCTCAAATAGGACGTCTTGATCATAAAAATTCATGATGGACGGTTTTTTGTTATAGATCAGACTGAGCTCATCGTCTTGGTCGATGAAAATGAAATAGGAATGTTTCCCTTGTTTGATGTAACTATTCGGTGCGATGACTAGTGGCTCCGAAAGATGTTTGAACGAGATCGGTGTTCCGGATTCATCGACGAATTTAACAGGATGATTCTTTTTTTTGAAGATATCGAGCAATGTATCAATCGATAGCACAAAGGCTGTCTCTATTTTTTGGAGTGGTATCAGTTGTTCATTGATCGATAACTGTAGGCTTTGGTGCGGAAGATTCTCGATCAAAAACGTATGATCACGACAAGTGATTTTCATTGGTGCATGGCTTCCTTTCATACTCTGATTCAGTCGTTCTTAAACAACATCACTTACCATACAATATCTTCCGATTTCTGCAAAGATGTAGATTGATTGGAAACCAATGCAGTATAGTCTACTGGCTGAAGGATATTGGGAAAAGACAGACGTTACCGTATCTTCGACAGATCATTGGTTGCAGAACCATGACAATGATTGGATATTATGCAAAACCGATTGACTTTGTTCGTAAAAAAGGAGATAAGTAGAAACTGTATTGGTAAATGCGACTAGTATTGCAAGAGGTTTATGAAAAAGCAAAGTCGGCTATATATAGAGGTTGAACTCACAGAAAAAAACAGGGATCAATCTTGAAGGGTGAAGGGGAGTAATGACAGATGCTGTATACGGTAACATCGACATTACCACCAAAACACGGTGGTAGAACGAAGTCGTTATTGAGTCGAATCGCGCTCATGGAACAAGAACTTGGCGCGGGTTCAACAATCGTTACGACGAACTACAATGCCAACTACATGGAAGTCTACGAATTGTTCCGAACAGAAGAGAAGGTCGGTCCGAAAGTACAATTTGAAAATATCTACGATTGGCTATCAGATTACAAATTGTTAAGTATTCCAACGACTCGTTTTCGTAACAAACCGATCATCAAAGAAACGGAGCGCGAAATCGAAGGATTGAAAAGCGTCGAGAAAAAAAACAGTGACGCCGTTCGTTATTATGATGAGGAAGATGAGTATGTCCTCTACCGTAAATTTTACCCTGAAACGCAAGTCGTCGAATTCGAGGATTTCATGACGAACGCTTCCCGTAAAAAAGTCGAGCGCTGGGAATATAACGTCTACGGTCAATTGCACCGGAAGACGATCTATTCGCCGGTCCATCATGGAAAGATGATGGAAGAGCTATATGATTCGGAAGGCAATGTCTATTGTAAGAAGTTCTACAATGAAATGGCGCGCCCGAAGCTCATCTTGATTCAGTTATACCGCAACGGCAGAATGTACAAAGCGTTCAAAAAAGAGAAGGACTTATTTGAGTATTACTTCAATCGATTGTTTAAAGACGGTGATGTCTTGTTCGTCGATGCGCGTTTACTGGACCGCTCGATTCTCAACATCAAAGCAGATGTCAAACGAATCATGGTCATCCACAACTCACACTTGGATGGTTCGACCGTCAAAGGATCATATACGACGATGTTCTCGGAATCCGATAAAGTGACACGTTTCATCAGTCTGACGAATCACCAAAAAGAAGACATCCTGGAGCGGTATAACATCCCGGAAGAGAAGATTTCCATCATTCCGCACTTCATCGTCCCAGAACAAACGCAACGACGCGAACAGGTCAAGGATCAATTTTGTTTCATCGGTCGATTCGGTTTGCAAAAACAGATGGATCATTTGATCAAGAGTTATGCGATCTTCAAACAATCCGGTCACGCGACGAAGCTTGTGCTCTACGGCATGGACGAACAAGGGCAACTGGCGATGATGGAGAGTTTGATCGAGGAACTCGGCTTACAGGACGATATTGAAATCCACGGCTTCACGTCGAATCCGGCAGAAGTGTTCCGGGAATCGAAAGCCTCACTGTTGACGAGCGAATTTGAAGGATTTGGACTGACGGTCATGGAAAGTATCAATGTCGGCTGTCCGGTCATTTCTTATGACGTCAAATACGGACCACGCGAAATCATCGCCCACGGCGAGAACGGCTACCTCGTTCCAGCGAACGACATGGAAGCTTTTGCTGCCGCGATGGTGCAACTCGTCGAACGACCATTTGCGCGCGTCGAGACGAAGCCATCGCTGTACCTCGAGACGGCTGTAAAGAACTACGGACGATTACTAGAAGAATTAAGCAACTAAACCTACTACTTGAACGATGAAGAGGATGAACGTTATGATGAAAATCACGAAAGCCATTATCCCAGCAGCAGGACTCGGGACACGTTTCTTGCCTGCGACAAAAGCAATGCCAAAAGAGATGTTACCGATTCTCGATAAACCGACGATCCAGTATATCGTCGAAGAAGCGGCAAAAGCCGGCATCGAAGATATCATCATCGTCACAGGTAAACACAAACGGGCCATCGAAGATCATTTCGATAACCAAAAAGAACTCGAGATCACGCTCGAGAACTCTGGGAAGACGGAATTACTCGAGAAGGTTCAATTCTCGACGAACCTCGCGAACATCTTCTATGTCCGCCAAAAAGAACAAAAAGGTCTCGGTCACGCCATTTTGACGGCAAAACAATTCATCGGGAACGAACCGTTCGCAGTCTTACTCGGGGACGATATCGTCGAGTCGGATGATCCCGCAATCAAACAATTGATGGACGTCTACGAGCAGACGGAAAAATCAGTCATCGGTGTACAAGAAGTCCGTCCCGAAGATACGCATCGTTACGGCATCATCGATCCTGTTTCACAAAACGGACGACTGTATGACGTGAAGAAATTCGTCGAAAAACCGGCTCCGGGCACAGCACCATCGAACCTCGCGATCATGGGACGTTACGTGCTGACACCGGATATCTTTGATTATCTAGCGAATCAAGGAGAAGGGGCAGGCGGTGAGATTCAATTAACGGATGCGATTGAGCGATTGAATGCGGATAGCCAAGTCTATGCGTATGATTTCGAGGGTAACCGTTATGACGTCGGAGAGAAACTCGGTTTCGTCAAGACGACGATCGAATATGCGTTGAAAGATGCAGAGATGAAAGATGAGCTTAAAGCTTTCATTAAATCATTAGACATCTAAAAAGGTGAACCACTCTGAAAAACTTCAGGGTGGTTTTTTGTAATTCATGAAACCCATCTTTCTAGTCGAAACGTAGAAGAAACAAGAAGAGAGGTGCTACATATGTTAACGTGGATTGCTTTAAAGAATTACCAAAAGTCAGATGGGCAATCCATAATTTGCTTGCATAGAACGTAATTGGCTCCTCGCAATATTTTCATGTAAACGTTTTTTAAAGTTGAATTAGTGGAAAATAAATGTAATTATATGAATATAGTGAAATGAAATGGTTTACTTTTATAAAAGTAAAATAAAGTATGAGGAATTGAGAGGTGAAACAGAAAGATGAAAAAACAAATTTTAGAAAGTGTTTTTGCAGCAATATTTTTTCTTATTTTTCTAATGTTTTTTGAAGGAATACCGAAGTCGACTGATACATGGGTCGAATATGGAATAAAGTTTGGGGCAATTGCTTTCATTTTCCTAATAACTGAAGTTATTTTTTCTAAAAAGTCACTCAAAAAAAACACATCAAATCAATAATGTAAGATTCAATTGTTCTAATACTGAGTAAGCAATAGAAAGAAAGCCCACATGTGCGTCATAATGTGGGTTTTCTTCAATACAAAGTTATCGAGTGAAGTATACTACGATATGACGAATCCACTATTTTCAACAATACCGCGATCCAATTCGATTTACTGCTTCATCCACCTTGCACTCCGACCATTCCCGTCGTTGAACGGATAGGAAATCGAGGATGAACAGGCTCGTCTGGATGGACGGATCGATGTCCTCTTGTTGACGAAGCTCACGTAGGCTGTCACATAACGCCTGCATCGCTTCCGAAGTTTCGAATGCTGGGCGGGAATGAAGTGCGTCCGACGAGTGCCAGCCGGGAACGTCTCACTAATCTCGTTATCAACGTTCTTCCATCGTCTACCTTCGACGGGGACAAACTTATAGAGTTCTTTGTATTGATCCGTCCAATCAAATGGACAATCTCCATCGGCACGGCGAGTTTTTTGAGATAGGTATATATAGTCGCGCATTCGTCGAACTCCTATAGCGAAATAGATCATTTTAAATTAAACATATTCATTTTCACGCTATTTGACTATGTTTATATATGTTCTGATCATAATTATTTTTCTTGTTATTCTAACGATCCCCCTAAAATAAATATAAGTAGGGAGTGACGTACCGAGCTTGCTACAATAGACATTGGATATTCAAAGGCGTTTTTGCTCATTTCTCGATGTCCTTGATGTAAAATAAGAAAGACAACGACGGAACAGGTAAGGGGCGAATGGACATGACGAAACGATCCATCCAAGATGCTGCTTTTTTGGGCAAACGAAAACAAGTAATGCGCTGCATCGAACGTGGTGACGATCTGAATGAACTGGATGAAGAAGGATTTGCGGCGCTTCATTGGGCGATTCAGGAAGGGTACCTACGGATCGTCGAATTGTTGCTCGATCACGGGGCGGATGTTAACCTTCCGAATCAAGACGGGATGTCACCGTTGCATATCGCGTTGTATGATCAAAAGACCGACATTGCGTTACTTTTGATCAAGCGAGGTGCTCATCTTGATTTAGATGAACACGGATTCTCAGCGCTTCATTTAGTAGCGGGACGGTCCGGCAATAAAAAAGTCTTACGGAAATTAGCACAGAATGTCGAGTTGTTACATCAACGGACCGATGACGGGGAAGGTGTGACACCGCTCCATTATGCGGCGCAAGAAGGTAAATCGAAAAAAGTCCAGCTGTTACTGGAAGCAGGAGCAGAAGTCGATGCTGTCGGATTAGATGGATTCACGCCGCTGTATCTCGCAGTCGGAAATAATCATCCGAAAGCGGTCAAAGTGCTTCTAAAGGCGGGAGCCGACATCGAGGCGGAAAACGTCGCGGATGGAGATACGGCAGTCCTCGCATTAGCGAGTGCTTACGGCTATGAACGCGTCGTCCGGTTATTGCTCTCTTATGGAGCCGATCCATTGCATCGAAATGAAGACGGGCGGACAGCGCGTGGTGCAGCACTTGATAATGACCACCATCAGATTGCGGAAATTTTAAGACAAAAAGAGATTGATGCATTGTCTGAGGAAGAAAATAAGTGAGCGATTGACGACAACAGGAAACATCTGCGGAGGCTTCCTGTTTTTATTTTTAAAAGGACTTTCAAATCGCTTTGTCAAAATAGAGATAGGAGAACGCTTATTCGTCATCGAAAGGAAGGATACATCATGAACGCAAAAGATTGGATGGTATGGAATTTAAATGAAGTGAGAAGAAGAAGCATCAAAGTCTGGTGCTCGATTCCTGAAGATAAGCTGAACTGGAAACCGGATGAGAACGCCATGACGTGTTTGGAAATGATTCGTCATGTGTTAGATAGCGAGTATTATTATTACTTAGCCTTACAAAATGGAGGCAGTCTATCGTCGTATGAGTCTCCGTTTGAAGGGCGTGACTTCGTATCCGTGCAAGAGGAGCTAGACTTTGCGGAGGTCTATCGGGAGGAATTCATGACATATGTCGGGCGACTACCGGAATCAGATTTAGCGACGGTCCAGATTGATCGTTCCGAATCAGGTTATGTCCGTTCGCTTGGTGATATGCTGTTACGAATTGCTTATCATGAAGCAGTGCATACAGGACAGCTACTCGATTATTTGAGAACAGCAGACATTGAGCGTGTGCGGGTTTGGGACTAAGATAGGTGAATGAGAAAATAATGGTAGTACTATGAGCTACCGATGCTAGGGGGATGAAATTCTTGAATATACGTTTAGCCACGTCCAAAGACATGAAGGTAATAGCAAAAATTTACGTTGATACGTGGAGGACGACATACGCCGGTTTAGTACCTGATGTATATTTGACACAACTCTCGGTTCAACGAGCTGAACAAAAATGGACACAGTTTTTGAACGATTCCTCACAAGATACGTTCCTATATGTGGTATTGAACGAACAGGGAATCACAGTGGGATTCGCAGCAGCTCAGATTCATGCTGATGATGGAGTACGGATAGGAGAGTTATCTGCCCTCTATATATTACCTGAAGCGCACGGTTTAGGGATCGGCAAAAAATTGATGGCGACTATCGCTGCTCATTTCCTGAAAGCAGATGTCTTCTCGATGCTGGTTTGGGTGATGAAAAAGAACGAGTCGGGACGAGCATTTTACAAACGACTCGGAGGTAAATACATAGATCATCGTCAGAGTCGTTTTGGGAATGTCACGGTTAAAGATGAAGCCTATGAATGGCTGGATATTACCACGCTTGTCCGTCATCAGAATTAAAAACAAGGAGGAAGTACGATGCATCTGTACTTCCTCCTTGTATGAATCACAGACTCCATTTCATTAGTAATCCAGCTTGTGTCAAACCGCCACCGAATCCATATAATAGAAGCAAGTCACCCGTTTTGATTTTCCCTTCGGTAACACCTATATCTAAAGATAAGGGAATGGAGGCAGCAGAGGTATTTCCGAAATGGATGAGACTGTAAAGCGCTTTATCAAAAGGAACATTGCTTTTTTCGCAAATCGATTGAATCATGCGTAGGTTTGCACTGTGCGGAATGAACCAATCGATTTGATCCAAAGTCATTGATGCCTGATCCACTACTTGTTTCATTCCACGAGGAACCGTGCTGACCGCCCACTTGTAAACTTCGCGTCCATTTTGGATGAGTTTATTAGTGGGAATGATAGGATCTTCGAACAAGTGATTTGACAAGTTCGAACAATAGAGACTGGCTCCTTTTTCCCCTTCCGAGTTCAAGTAGAATGAAATAAAGTCAGACTGGACTTCATCGCGTTCCACAAGAACCGCTCCACTACCATCTCCAAATAAAATGCATGTGTTTCGATCGGCATAGTCAGTGATGTTAGAGAGTGTTTCTGCTCCGATGACGAGAATTTTTTTATGAAGACCAGATGAAATTAACCCGTTCGCCAGGTGTAATCCGTATGTAAATCCTGCACATGCGGCGTTCAAATCAATTACACCCGCATGATTGATACCGAGTTTTGCTTGTACCAATGATGCAGTACTTGGTGTCTTAAAATCGGGTGTCATCGTACAGATGATGATCATATCAACATCTTGAAATTCTGTATTGTAACGCTGTTTTAAATTCATGGCTGCTTGATAGGCAAGATCACTTGTCGATTCAGTCTGACCCGCGATTCTTCGTTCTTTGATGCCTGTTCGTTGCACTATCCATTCATCATTTGTTTCTACTAGTTTCTCTAAATCATGGTTCGTCATGATTTGATTTGGAACGTAAGAGCCGATTGCTGTTACTCGAGCATGATATGCAGTCATAAATGGTTCCTCCTGTAAAAAGATGTTATACTTGGTTTTAGTACTAGGTACTAATTTAAGGGAATTTTCTTTTAAACACAAGGAATATAACTTATCGTACACATCATCAATTCGATTAGATGAAAAAAAGAGCGGTCTTTAGCGGATGCTCGAAAGGAGTAAGGAAGGATGATTGGAATCAGCATCGCCACCACATGGGAGTTTGACGCGACGATTGCGTATTTTCATGTCTCGCCTGAGGAAAGAATCACTTATCCGTATGGTGAATACTTCACGCGTGAGATGAACGGGAAGACACTTCTGTTTTACAGCACAGGCGTTCGAAAAGTAAATGGCATCGGTGCGAACCAATATATGATCCTCCGTTTTCCCTTGACGAAGGTCATCATTGCCGGAACATGTGCCGGGATTGACCCGAGGTACGACGTACTTGATATCATCGTGCCAGATTGCGCTGTTCAATATGATTGTACGGTCAAAGAGATTGAACCACTCATTAAACCGTCATTCATCGTCAATCTCGACGTCTCAAAATATGGCAACGACTTTCATCTCGGAACGATCGGAACGGCTGATCGCGCTGTCGTCATGTGGCGAGACTATATCGAACTGCGAGATAACGGTCTGACGATTGCCGATACGGAGGCGGGGGCTGTCGCGTACATCTGTCAGAAAAATGCTGTCGAATGTATCATCATCAAAGGCATCTCCGATTTTCCGACAGAAGAGAAGAACGAGGGTGCTGTCGAAGCAAACGTCGAACAGATGCGGATCTATATCGAGAACACACCGAAAGTCATGCGACGGATTTTTGACGACTACTTGCATCGATTTCTAATGTAATTTGCACCCGATGCACTTCTTTTACATATTTTCCAAGTTTCTTACGGCAATATAGTTCATTGGCATTGTATTTTTTGAAATATGTTCTATCATAGTGAATGGAAACGTTTTCTCGAAATGGTGAGTACATATCGAACTGTACAAGAAATGCGCTGCAATCATCAGGTTTCGTAGGTGTAGAAGTAGATGGAGGCACATAGAAGCATGCAAGAATGGAAAGTATCTGGTCAGAAACGGATTGATATTGAAAGCCGGTTTCGTCCAGAAATCGAAGGGCTACGCACGGTAGCTGCCTTACTCGTCGCAATGTATCACATTTGGTTCAATCGTGTCTCAGGTGGTGTCGATGTCTTCTTCGTCATCTCGGGTTTTTTAATCACGACATCAATCATCTCGACGATCAACCGGACAGGAGAGTTCAAGTTCCTTCCGTATGTGACAAAGTTGCTGAAACGACTGTTGCCATCGGTTTTATTCATCCTAGGAGTCGTCTTGGTATTAAGTACGTTTTTATTACCAGCATCGATTCTCGGTAAAACGATTCGTGAAGTCGTCGCCTCGATGTTCTTTTATCAAAACTGGCAACTCGCCGTCTCAAGTACTGATTACTTGGACGTGACGCAAATGAAGTCACCCGTCGAACATTTTTGGGCGTTATCGATCCAGTGGCAATTTTATATGATTTGGTTCGTCTTGTTTTCGTTCATCTTATGGATGATGAACAAATATCAGATTCGGTCAATTAAAGCCGTCCTCAATGGCCTGCTTGGATTCTTGTTCGTCACGTCACTTGCGTACTCGATCTATCTGACTGAAGTCAATCAGCCATGGGCGTATTTCATTACGCCGACACGGGTCTGGGAATTCGCCTTAGGCAGCTTGTTATGCGTGAACTTATCCGCGATTCGTATCTCGAAGTGGGTAGCGACGATCATCGGTTGGATCGGTCTGCTTGGTTTGCTAACGACTGGTGTTCTGTTCAATGTCTCGCAAATGTTCCCTGGCTACATCGCACTCTGGCCAATGACATGCGCCTTGATGATCGTGTTATCAGGGACGCAAGAGACACGGTTCGGATTAAAACGGTTCCTAGGATCTAAACCAATGGTCAAACTTGGGGGGATTGCCTTCGGGATTTATCTCTGGCACTGGGTACTGCTTGAGTTCTATCGCTACAACGTCCAAGAAACACCTGGTCTGCTCGTCGGCACATTGATCATCGTCTCGTCGATCGGCTTATCGTATCTGATGACGGAATGGATTGAAAAACCGATTCGCACTTCGACTGTCAATCGGACAGCGTTCAAGAAGCTAGGTGCGCTGTTGACGATCAACGTTTTGTTGATTGGATCCTTACTCGGACTCGCTTATCTGGAAGAGCAAGAGCTGAAACAAGCCGTCAGTAAGAATAAATATCCGGGTGCCTTAGCGATTGAACAGGCACTGTCTGTACCGAAGCAAGACCCATTCCCGTCATATGCGAACGTCTTCAATGACTTACCGCTCGTCCATACGGATGGTAGCAACCAAGGGCTGCAAAAGACGGAAGCGAAAGTCGGTGTATACGGGAAAACGAAGGATTATAAAGCGACGATCGCACTCGTCGGAAGCTCACACTCGGAGCAATGGTTCGGTGCATTACATGAAGCAATCAAAGGAACGGACATCCGTTTACTCAATCTGACGCGGTCAGGAACACGTTTTTCGACCGGCTATGAACCGAATTCCTTAAAAGGGATCTGGAACCAGAACGTCTTGAACTATTTGAAGGATGCTGACGTCGATTTGATCATCTCGCACGTGACGGCAGCGGATGCTTCATAAGACAGCATCCATCAACAAATGGTCGACCAGATGCAGTTCGTCAAGGACGAGTATGGTATTGATGGATTGGCGCTTCGAGACAATCCACGATACGATTTTAACGTACTCGAGGCACTGGAGACGACAAGCATCGCTGATACGACGAAACAGATGAACACACAACCGAATCAAACGGATGAAGGGTATTGGAAACAATTCGAAAAAACGAACCAGTCGCTCCACAAGCTGGATTTGACGCGTTACTTCCACGTCAAAGGCGAGTACCGTCCCGTTATCGGCAATGTCGTCATCTATCGCGATAACAGCCATATGACGAATACGTATGCGGAAAGTTTTGCTCCGATGTTCAAGAAAAAGCTCAACGAGGTCCTCGCAGAAAAATTAGCAACGGACGAATAAAATATGTAAAACGAGGCTGGGACATAACTCAGTTT
>NZ_DFQK01000030.1:117051-147528 GCF_002377745.1 Exiguobacterium sp. UBA3491 | reverse complement strand
GCCCAGTCAGAATCATACCGAAAGCCCGCTTCTCCTTTAAAGGGAAAGCGGGCTTTTTTATTATTTCTTTATCTCATCCTCTGTGACCCATTTATGGTTTTTCACCATCTCTCCACCGTCCGTCGGTTCATAGTTCACCATGTAGACCGTCGTTTCCGTTACTTCATCAATCGTCGCTTTTGCTCCATCCATACCTTTCATATGATCCGCCTTGACAGTCGTTTCATCACCAACTTGCAGTGGCTTAGTTGGAACGGGATCGAGTTCTTCCTGAATGACCCATTTATGATTTTTCACCATCTTTCCACCAGTAGTCGGTTTGTAACTGATCGCATAGACGACGGTATCGTAAGCTCCCGCAATCGTTGCTTTAGCTCCGTCCATACCGTCCATATGATCCGTCGTCAACGTGACGTTGCTTCCTTTCGGATAAGTCGGATTACTGGCTTCCTTTAAACCGGATGGTAGCTTTCCGTCGCTCGAATGCTNNGAATGCATCATATCTCCATGAGACATATCGTGTGAGTCACTATTACTTCCATCGTCATTTGAAGCGGATCCACATGCACCGAGCCAAAGCGTAGAACTAAGAGCAAGTACAGTTAACGTCAATGATTTTTTCATATTAAAACCCTCCTGAAGTCATTAGTCTTTTTTACTATACCGAGCGTATGTGCAAATCGTGTGCAGATGAAGTGACAGTTTCGTTTATCGGCAGTGATTATGTTTTTTTCGCTATACTAAAATGGAGAGATAAGGAGGGAAACGTCATGCGTCGTATTTCATACTCGGTCGGAGGAATCGTTCTTGCGGCATTTTTAATTTGTGGCAGTGTATTGTTCGGGACGTTGTATTATCAGTTGTCTCAAATACGAACGCAGGAAGTGGTGGATGGTTTGCTGAACCGAGGGAATACCCATCGTGATGTCCTGGTCGATTCCTACGACCAAACGACGATGCGTCATGTCAGTATGATGGAAGCGAACTCATCCTTTACTGTCGTGATCACCGATGCAAGAGGGAAACAACTCGAAGCATCACGTCCTTTGACGAGTGAGATGAGACGTGTATTACAACATACAGATTTTGATTATCGTCAACGAGGAAAAATCGTAACGATGCGTAACTTTTTAATGACGGACAGTCCCATCACCATTGACGGGAAACATCGTGGTCATGTCTTCATGTTCGCTTCTAAAGCAATCGTAGATCACGTACTTGATCCGTTGAAACAGCAGTTTTTCCAAGTGGGTCTGCTCGCACTATTACTAGCAGGTGCGGCAAGCATTTGGACGACCCGAATCATTTCTCGTCCGTTGATTCAGATGGAAAAAGCGACGGCGCGTCTATTGGATGGGGAAAGTGGAGAGTTGCCAATTGATCGACAAGACGAACTGGGACAATTGGCGCGTTCGATTCAGCAATTAAAACAGGATCTCGATTTTTTGAATCGAGAACGATCCGAATTTTTAGCAAGCGTATCTCATGAACTACGCACACCATTGACATATATAAAGGGATACGCGGATATTCTCGAACGCCAAACGTTGACGCCGGATGAACGACGACGCTACATCACGATCATTCGAGAAGAAAGTCAGCAAATGAATGAATGGATTGAACAATTATTTTGGCTGGCACGAATTGATGCCAATGCTTTTATGATGGAACGAAAACCTGTCGATGTCGAAGACTTGATTCATCAAGTGATACGATTGATGCGCCTGGACATCGAACAAGAAAATATTTCGTTCGAGATAGAAGGTGAGCGATTAGAAGTGATAGGTGACGCTCAGCAGCTCCGTCAGATGATCGTGAATATCATTGAAAATGCACGTCGACATACGACGTCGGGAACAATCATCGTTCGTTATGGTGTCAACGCAGTAGGGGCTTTCATTCAAATCGAAGATACAGGAGAAGGGATTGCTGCAGAATCTTTACCTCATGTAACGAAACGGCTCTACCGAACGGAAGCATCTCGTTCTCGAAAACATGGAGGAACTGGAATCGGACTCTCCATCGTTGAAGCAATTGCGCAGACACATGGAGCAGAATTGAACATCAAGAGTCAGCTTGGACATGGAACACAAGTGACACTGCAGTGGAAGGAGAAATGAAATGCCGCATGTATTGATTGTAGATGATGAACCGAGAATGCTTGAACTGTTAAAATTGTATATTCAGCCGTATGGGTACACGTGTCAGCTTGTGGATTCTGCGCAACAAGCTCTTGACCTCTGCCGTCAGCACGTATTCGACCTGATTTTAATGGATGTCATGATGCCAGATATGGACGGATGGACATGTTGTCGTCTCATTCGAAAACACTCTAACATCCCGATCTTGATGGTTACGGCACGGAATCAGCGGGAAGACATCATTCGAACACGGGAAGTAGGGGCGAATGATTACATATCAAAGCCGATTCAAGAAGGAGAACTGATCGGACGAATGGAAGTTTTATTACAGCAACAGTATGATGGTCTATCCTATGACCGGGAAAGCTATCGTTGTTGTTACCTCCAACAAACGATTTCGTTAACGAAGACGGAGTTTGAATTGTTAGGTGTATTTTTAGATTCTCCACGACGTGTTTGGACACGGGATCAGCTGACGACGATGTTATGGGGAGCGGAAGCGTCTGTAGACGAGCGGACAATCGACTCGCATATCAGACATTTAAGAGAAAAACTACGTGTTTGCGGTTTTCCAATCGAACAGCATCTGGAAACGGTTCGCGGAATCGGATACCGCTGGATACACTAGTAAGAAGGAGATTCAAACATGACGACACTGTATTTCGTACGGCACGCACATTCGACATACTCACCGGATGAACGGAGACGTCCACTTTCCGATAAAGGACAGGCAGATGCGAGACGTTTACTTGAAACGTTTCAAGAAATTCCAGTCGACAGATTCTATAGTAGTACGTATCAGCGGGCGATCGAGACGGTTGCACCGCTCGCGGAGGCACGTCGACAACCAATTATTGAGGTAGAAGAACTAAGAGAGCGATTACTAGCACCTGGAGAGCTTGACGGTTTTCAGGAGGCGGTTATGTATGTATGGCAACATCCGAACGATAATCCATTCGGGGGCGAAACGAACAAAGAAGCAGCGCAACGCATTCGGCAATTCATCGATGAACTGGTGGAGAAGCATTCCGACGAAATAGTTGTTCTTGGAACACATGGAAACATTATGGTGTTACTTCTCGAAACATTCGATCCGACATTTGATTATACATTTTGGAAATCCTTACCGATGCCAGCCGTGTGCCGGATGGAAGTGAAATCAGGAGGAGAGGTAGATATTCACGTCGTACCACTTTTGACGAATGTAAAGTAAAAAAGAGGCGGAACTGATGAGTAAATCAGTTTCCGTCTCTTTTGTAATCAAAGAAATCTTAAGGCGTAGGAATAGCACCTTCATGTTTTCGGATCAAATCAGCTGTTAATTGACCGGATAAGGTGACCATCGGCACACCGCCGCCTGGGTGTGTAGAACCACCAACGAAATAAAGTCCTTCGTATAAGTCGCTCTTCGATGGAATCTTGAATCCACCATTTTTCTTCCGATCGGCTGCGACACCATAAATCGATCCACCGTTTGGACCATATAAGTCCTTCAGATCTTCTGGGGTGAAGCGATATTCAAACTCGATTGATTCCCGAAGACCGTAAAGTCCCATTCGTTCGAGTTTATCAAGAACAACTTCACGATAAGCATCCCAGTCGACCTCGCCTTTTTGGAGTGTTAGAGGAGGGACATGCGTCAAGACGAACAGATTATCTTTTCCATCGGGCGCTTGCGAAGCATCAGATTTCGACGAGACCCCGACATAAATCGTCGGATCCTCAGGAGGCGTTCCTTCTTTGAACATTTGAGCGAATTCGCGCTCTGGATTTTCTGAGAAAAAGAAGTTGTGATGTGCTAGTCCACTGTATTCACGGTTCACACCAAGTAATAATACGAGTCCAGAAACAGAGGGAGCAAACGATGCCTGTAATTTTTTTGCCCGCTTCCGGGCTTTTTTCTCAGGTACGATTCGTTCGTAAGTCGGGATGACCTCAAGATTTGAGACGACGATGTCGGCTGCATGGAACGTACCATTCGAAAGGACACCAACTGCTTTTTTATTTTCAAGGACGATTTGTTCAACCGGTGAGTTGAGATGCACCGTGACGCGGAGCTCGTCAAGCAATCGTTTCATAGCACGCGCGATTTGATACATCCCGCCCTTAACATAATAGATGCCAAGTCCCATCTGTACATAAATCATTTGATTGAAGACGGCTGGCGCTTGATAAGGGTTGGAACCGACATACATGACCATGTAGTTGAACAGCTGTTCGAGATACGGATCATTGAGGTGTTTTTTTGTTCCGGTCGCGACGGTGTTCATCGGGTCCATCTTTAATAAATCAGACATCGTATGGTATTTTTTTAAGTCCTTTAAATCTTCGAGACTGTATTTATAAAAGCTGTCGAGACATAAGTCATACATTTGTTTTGAGTACCGGAACAATTCGACGAAATCCGCTCGTGACGAAATTTGCTCGACTTCTTCAAGCATTCCGGGTAAGTCACCTTTGACGTCGATTTTTGTCCCGTCTTCAAAAAAAGTACGCCATTGCGGTTCAATGCGTTCGATTTCTAAGTAATCATCTAAGTTACGATGAACACTTGAGAAGAGTTGTTCGAGTACCCACGGCATCGTTAAAATCGATGGACCAGTATCAAAAGTAAATCCTTTCCCGCTGCGCTGATTTAGTTTCCCACCGACGTTTGCATTTTTTTCAAGCATCGTGACTGCGTAACCATCTCCAGCTAAACGAATGGCAGCAGACATACCGGCAAGACCAGCTCCAATGACGATTGCACGTTTCTTCAAATAGATCACTTCTCCTTTTAATAGATGAATGGAATCAAACGTTTTCGTTTTGCAGCCCACATCGTATAGGCAGGTCCGAAACCTTTCGTTAACATCGCTTCCTCGATTCGAATCCGGTAGAGCAAGAAAATGAACATCAGAAGTCCAGAGAGAATGAAAAGTCCGAACTGACCGGTGAACAGGGGGAAGCTCATCGTAATCAACAACAATCCACTATATAACGGGTGACGTAAAAAGCGATAGGGACCGCTACTGACGAGCTGATCACCCGACGCCACGACGACATGACGAGTGAACTGTTGCTTTAAGTGGAGAATTCCCCATAGACGTAAGGAAACACCACACCATAATAAAATGCATGAAAAGATGCGCATGATAGAAGAAACGGTTTCATTCGCAAAGAGGAAAGCGCAGACGATCGTTCCGCTTAGGACAAGGAAAATCAAATAAAAACTCACTTGTTCTGCTGCCCCTGACTTAGACTCGGAGCGATTCCGAAAACGAACCATCTCACCAATCCAGCAGATGCTACCAATACTGAAAATCCATTCCCAAAGTGACACGTACGCTACTCCTTTCTACATCAGAATCATGTTTCGAAAACGCATACATCGTTATTTACCCATTGTAATTCGTCCTTAAGCTACATTTAGAAAACTTCAGAAATACTTCATTTTCATGACAAGCATTCCGAATGAACCCTGTTTGAAAAAAAGAATGGTATTCTAATCTAAAATATGGATGCAGATCCTCATGCATAAAGGAGATATACGATTCATGAAATACATCACGACACTCATCACGACGTTGACATTAACAGCGGCCTGTACATCAGTGTATATACCAACAGTCGAAGCATCGACTTCTACTTATCGGCAAGCCAAGACATCTCTTCATTTACGTCAAGGGACATCAGTCGAGCAACCGAGTCTTGCGGTTATTCCGACGGGGATCTATGTGACGGAACTGTCGAAAGTCGGTACATGGTCAAAAGTACAATATGGTACGAAGATTGGTTATGCGAGTACGAAGTATCTACTGACGGATGAACAAATCGGTGGGAAACGGATCGGTAAGACACTCATCGCGAATAAGAACTTAGCACTCCGTTCGACGTACGCTCCTGGAGAGAATCAGCAAGCGCGTACAGCTTTTGAGAAAATGCGCTTGGCAGCAAAAAAAGAGGGGATTACGCTGGTCGCATTTAGTACATACCGTTCGTACGCTTACCAAAAGGCATTGTTTGATAAATATGTCGCGCGAGATGGATATGAAAAAGCGAGTACTTATAGTGCGGAGCCAGGAAAAAGCGAACATCAGACAGGACTCGCTTTTGATATAGGGGGAGCAGATTCTTCTAAATACGCGATGTTCAGTTTTGCGAAGACGAAAGAGGCGAAATGGCTGTTCGCGAATGCGCACCGGTATGGTTTCCATCTTCGTTATCCATCTGGTAAAGAATCGTGGACAGGTTATACGTATGAAAGCTGGCACTACCGTTATGTAGGGGCGACGCTTGCTGCTCGCCTGAAACTCAGTGGGTTGACAATGGAAGAGTATTTTCATCTTGCTCCTTGGAAACCAGTAAAGACTTCGACATCTTAAAACATGATAAATAGAGGGTGTTGGATTCATCTATTATTCGTCTTGAATGAAAGAGATGGACTGTTTGACAATGACCGGCATGCTGATTGGTAGCTGAACATGACGGTACATTGGAGCAGACGGATGAACCGTTGGAATCATAAGCCTCACACTATAAAAAGCCCATCGCAATCCAAGCGATGGGCTTTTTTGATGTTCACTTAATTGGTTGTTCGTTCTTTTTTCGCTTTTTTGAAGAAGAACAGTTCATAGACGACTGGAACAATGATGAGTGTTAACAACGTAGATGTCGTTAACCCCCCAATAACTGTTAGGGCGAGACCTTTTGAGATCAATGTCCCTGAAGAAGTTGTTAATGCGAGTGGTACTAATGCCATGATCGTTGCGAATGCGGTCATCAGGATTGGACGCAATCGTGTTTTACCCGCTTCAATCAATGATTCGCGAATCGGCATACCACGTCCGACGTTTTGACCGATGCGGTCTACGAGAACGATTGCGTTCGTGGTGACGATTCCGATCAACATCAAGAAGCCGATCATGACACTGACAGACAATGGTTCATTCGCAAGGAAGAGCGTGACGAGTGAACCGATTGGAACAAAGATCAGAGAGGACAAGATGATGAACGGAATTCGTGCTTTTCCGAACGTAATCAACATTGTCAGGTAAACAAGTCCGATTGCAACGACAA
Organism: Exiguobacterium sp. UBA3491; assembly: GCF_002377745.1. NCBI lineage: Bacteria > Bacillati > Bacillota > Bacilli > Caryophanales > Exiguobacterium > Exiguobacterium sp. UBA3491. Next base: position 140,329 of record NZ_DFQK01000030.1, on the reverse strand, counting down.
TCGCAATTCCGAGTGATTGGAAGATTTCGACTGTATCATCATTCCCACCACCACTTGTCAACGAGACACCGTCTGGTAAATTAATTTTTTCGACCTCTGTTTTTACAGCATTAGAAACGTTTTGTACGTCGTCTCCTTTAACTTGTCCGGAAACGCGAGCATATACTTTTCCGTCGAGCTTTTGAATTGATGTGAAGGTCTCGACTTCTTTGACGGTCGCGACATCTTTTAGAGCAACAGGACCGTTTGCTGAGAACAGTTGGACGTCTTCGAGATCTTTCTTCGAAACGAGTCCTTTTTCATAAGACAATTGTACATTTTGATCTTTATTATCAAGATTCAACGTGCCAACAGTAACAGGCTTCGTTTGATCATTGACGGTCCCGAGAATCTGGAAGCCGGATAGTCCACGATCACTTGCTTTTTCAGGATCGATTTCAACGAGGAATTGCTTTTGTTTTTCGCTGAAGTTGTTTGTGATATATTTTAAATCACTATTTTTGGACATATTATCCTCGACTAATTTCGCAGCTTTTTGAAGCGCTTCGAGATCGTTCGAGAACAGGTCGACATCGACGTTGTTGTTCGACGGAGGACCACCTGTTGATAATTCAGCTACGCTGATTTTGACATTGACGTTTTCCTCTTGAGCGATGTCCTCCATCTGTGTCTCAAGTGATTTGATCGTTTTCTCGACGTTTACGCCGTCCTTCAGGTTCAAGAAATAACTTGCTTTATTATCGAGACGTAAGCCTGTCGTAAAGTCTCGTGCTCCGACAGACGTCGTGACGTCAGCGATTGCTTGTTCTTTATCAAACATCTTTTCCATCTCAAATGAGACGTCGCTCGTTTTCTCGAGCGATGTGGCAGCCGGAAGTTCAAGCGATGCCGTTAGTGTCTTTGAGGCTTCGTTCGGAATGAACGTAAAGCCGAGACGTGGAACGATCGCTAGAGAACCGCCGAGAAGAATGAACGATACAATTAAGATCGTCGCCTTATGCGAGAGTGACTTTTCAATCAGCTTGCCATACCACCGTTGAAGAGCATCTTCTTTTTCTTCTGCTGGAACCTTCTTAAAGGCAAATTTCGCAAGAATCGGTACGATCGTGATCGCAACGAGTAGTGAAGCAAGTAATGAGAAAATAATTGTCAAAGCAAACGGTAAGAAGAACTTACCAGTGATTCCACCGACGAATCCGATTGGCAGGAAGACGACGACGGTCGTTAGCGTCGATGACGTGATTGCTTTTAGAATCTCTTTTGTCGATTGTTCGATGATCTCATCCGTCATACCGGATTCGGATTTTCGAACACGCCGGAAGATGTTCTCGATAACGACGATACTATCATCAACGACACGACCGACCGCAACGGCCATCCCGCCAAGTGTCATGATGTTCAGAGAAATATCTTGCCAGTTCAAGAAGATAGCAGCAATGAGTAACGATAAAGGAATCGAGACGATGGCAATGATCGTTGCGCGAATATTTCGTAAGAACAAGAGTACAGCGAGAGAGGCAAAGAGGGCACCAAGTAATCCTTCTTTGACGAGTGTCGCGACGGATTCCTCGATATCCTTCGCTGAATCGATCCCAATCGTATAGTCGACTTGATCGTCATATTTATTAAGGATCTTCGTGACTTCATCTGCGATTTCGACCGTATTGGCATCTTGTTTTTTCGTGATTGCCATCGATAAGGAATCTTTTAAATCGTAACGTGTTTTTTCGCTTTGTTGCGAGACTGCTTCGATTTTTGCAATATCTTCTAGACGAATCGGTTCTGCAGGTTCAGACGCCTGATCTGTAGCTGCTCCACCTGTTGTACTTGGTGGTCCTTGTGTTGCACCTTGTGGTGGACCGCCAGCAGATGAACCACCTGTTTGATCGCTACTAGCTGAACTAGTCGCACCTGCAACGGGTGTCAATTGTAGATTTTTTAGTTTATCTAGATTTTCTAGTTTTTCCTCAACGCGAATCGGTATTTTTGAATCGTTTTCTGATAGCTGACCAGATGGGAACGAGACATACTTTCCGTTGATTTGTTCCTTGATGCTCGTGAGCGAAAGACCCGCTTTCGTCGCTTTCTGATTATCGACGGTGATTTGAACGAGATCATCTTTGTAGCCACCAACGGAAACGCTATTGATTCCTGGAATCTTATTAAGTTCAGGTTCGATATCGTCCTTGAGGATTTTTTCGATGTCTTTACCATCCTTACTAAAGAAAGAGATATTATAGATTGGGAACGATCCAAAGGACAGACGATTTAATTTCGTTGTTGCTTCCTCTGGTAGATTCGCATCTTGGATTGCAGCATCAATCTGTTGTTCGACTTTATCCATATCAGTATCGAACGGGAATTCGATGTTTAAGATACCGATGCTTTCATAAGAAGAGCTTGTCAGCTTAGTAGCTCCTTCGATTCCTTTCAAGGCAGTTTCAAGCTTCGAGACGACTTGTTTATCGACATCGTCGGGCGAAGCACCAGGATATACTGCTTCAACAGAGATTTGAGGAAATTCGATTTCTGGGAACTGATCGACTTTTAATTTCGAGAAAGAATAGACGCCTCCTAAAACTAAAAGAATGGCGATGATGAAAACAGCCACCGAATTCTTTAAACTGAATCGGGTTAAAAAGTTCATATGAACACTCCTTTCGTTTATATGTGCTTATTTACATAGTAGAGGACACTCATAGAACCCGCAACTTTAAAACTGTTTTATTCAAAAAGATCTTTTTGAAAAAAGATAATTTTTTTTGTTAAAAAGGCTTTACACCTTTCGATATGCTGCTATAATAAAAATATACCCAGTAACAACACAGCATGATTCTGTAGCTCAGCTGGGAGAGCGCTACCTTGACAGGGTAGAGGTCGCTGGTTCGAGCCCAGTCAGAATCATACCGAAATCGTTCCTTTTCGAAGGAACGATTTTTTTTTGCATTAAAAAAACTATTCCCGAAATCAATCAGGAATAGTTGGAAGGTAGAGATATTATTTTATTGGATTTCGAGATGAAGATCGCCACGCTTCGTCCAGCCTGCGACAGTCGTCAATCGATAGAAGACGAGTGTCAAGACGCCAGGTAAAACGACACCAGTCAAGAAGAAGATAAGGAACGCCTGAGGACCTTGGTTGACGAAGATATTGAGTGGCGCAATCATCGAATTTAAACCGAGTCCAGCGAGTTCATATGGTACTTTCAAAGAGAGAAGAAGCGTCGCTACAGGAGCTGAAATCATCGCTGCGAGAAACGGTGCAACGACAAGACGTGGATTTTTAACGATATTCGGGAATTGTACTTTAGGTGTGACAAAGAAAGAAGCAATCAAACCACCGGGATCCGTCTGACGATATGCCATCAATGTGAAGCCAACGAATTGAGCGGAACAGCCAATGAGTGCAGCGGCACTTGCTACAGGATCAAGCTGCAAAGCGATAGCGAGTGCAGCGGACGAAGCGGGAGACATCAATAAGACACTAAAGATGAGTGCAATGACAAGAGATGTAGCAATAGGAGACGATTCGACTGAAGCGGTGATCATAGCGCTGAATTTTGTAAGGAGTGGTGTCGTTACGGCAGCAGCACCGATACCAGTGATACCACCGGCAAGCACAGCACTCATCGGGATGACCATCATGTCAAATTTCGTTTTTCCAGTCATGCGTTTTCCAACGTATACAGCGACCGCAGCTGCGAGTAATGCACTGATTGGCTGACCGGGGGCAAGAACGAGTCCAGAAGCAGTCGATTGAAGCGCAGCACCACCAATCGTCGCTGCGATCATCGCGCTGAACAGGACAAGTGTGTTTCCTCCGAGCTGAAAGGCGATACCGGCACCGAGTGCAGGAGCAAGCAGTACTTTTGCGACGCCGCCAATCGTCAGTAGCATTTGGATATGTAAAAAATTGCCGAGCGTCTCAATCAGGAGTCCGACACCGAGTGTTACAAGAACGGCATTCGCCATTCCAGCTGATACTTTTACCATTCGATCCATCGCATATTCTTTCAACGTTGTCATCCTCTCTCTATCTATCTCTATTTTTTGCCATGAAAAAAGCCTATCCATTTTTGGGATAGGCGCCACTCATTCTGTGCGGGCGCCTCATTCGATGCATCGAAAGGAGGGCCCAAAAATCATTTCCGTTTCATCATCGGAAAAGTTTTCAGTCCCTCATGCATAGAATAATCAGTCGTCCGGCTTGGTTAAATGGCTGTTGCGTCGGAATCATTCAATCGTGCCCCTCTCTGTGAATTTTTCTAAGCCTAACATGCTTCTGATCAATAATCAATATTTTCTGACAATTTATTTTTTCTCTAAATCTAATAGGAATTTACGCTATCATCGGGAAATCCTAATGTACTAACAATGGAGGCGTTTACATGAAAGTAATGATTTTTACAGATATTCACGGGAATGCTTCAGCATTGCGTGCCGTGTTGTCCTACCTCGATCAGTCTTCAGACATCGATGCTGTATATTGTCTCGGTGATCTCGTCGGTATCGGACCTGAACATAATGAGGTCATCAATTTGTTAAGGCAGCGGCCTGATATTCAGACGATTTCTGGAAACCATGATGAATGCGTCCTTGCTTTGATTCATGGGGATGTTTATCCCGCTAGTTACCAACATGCGAAAGAGCACCATCAATGGATTGCAGATTCATTGACGCAGGAGAATCAGAGTTATTTGGAGCGTTTACCGCGTGTATTGAATGTCACCCATCAGGAACAAACGATGTATCTGACACATTATGCCTATGCCGATCAGACGAAGAAAATCGGTGAGGAACCCTTAAAGCCAGCAGTGGATGGAACGAAAGAAAACTTACCCGTCCTTTTTTCCGGAAATGAGGCGCGAATCATTGGCTTTGGTCACCACCATCCAGCACAACAAGTTGAGACGGATCAAACGCTGTACATCAACCCTGGAGCGATCGGGTGTCAGGAAACAGCTCTTGCCCCAGTAGCAATCCTCACTTTAGAAAAAGGACAAGTTCGTTCGGAAATCCTGACGATTCCTTACGATGACCGCCCATTTCTAAATGTACTCAATACAACAGAAATGCCGGAACGTGAATTGATGCGACGTCTCTTCTTCGGAAATAGATCATGAAAAAAACCTTCATGAATAGATCATGAAGGAAGTCGATCATGCAGACAGTTTCGTCATGATTGAGACGAGGCAGACGATAATCAGTAACAGGATACCGATATTTCGTTTCAACGAGTGGCGTGACCAGTAGAAGAATAGTGCAAGTACAGGGGCCACGAAAAAGGCAAGAACAAGACTGATCAGTGTTGCAAGAAATAAAACAAATATCCAGAGCTTGCTCGTTGTCCGGTAAACCTGCCACATGTCGTAAAGCGACATAAGTGTATAAGCGAGTAATACAAAGATGATTCCGGTCGATAAACTCAAAACGATCATCACTCCATTCCTTTTTTAGTATAAGGGAAGGAGCAAAGATGACTATATGTCTTGCAGGAAAAAACGTGACGAATCGATGAACGTACGACTAAACGCTGTAATGAAGGATAAGGAGAGGACATTCATGTCAGATATGTATCGCCGTTTTTTCTGTTTCCAGATATTTTAATCATGCTTGTATTACTGATCGGAATAAGTGGGTATATCATCGCGCAACCATTCAGTTGGTCCATGTTGCTATTCTTTTGCATCGGATTGATCGTCTTTAGTTTTAGTGAATATTTCACCCATCGTTTTTTGTTTCATCTACCACCACCGAAGAACGTGTTCGGACGAAAGTTGTTGAAACGACTCCATTACGATCATCATGCGCATCCGAATGAACTGCATCTGTTATTTTTACCAGTATGGTATTCCTTGCCGAATCTCGGATTTTTTGCGGTGGTGACATATCTTCTGACGCAGTCTGTCGTATTGACAGCTGCAGCTGCAAGTGGATTGATCGTCATGTTACTTGTTTACGAGTGGAAGCATTATGTGGCGCATGTTCCGCTAAAGCCGAGAACACGCTTTGGGAAATGGATGAAAAAGACGCATCTGTTACATCACTTCAAAAATGAACATTATTGGTTCGGTGTATCCAATCCGGTAGGAGATTGGTTATTTGGAACGCTGAAGGATGAAAAAACAGTCTTATCTAGCCAAACGGCACGTGATTTAGAAAAAGAATTGGATAATAAAAAACCGCCGATCCATTGATCAGCGGTTTTTTATTCACAGAACGCGCAACATGGCACGTCGAATCGTATCGAGTTCAAGTGGACGCGCAATCGATGGCCATTCGGCGATCAACGCGATATACGTTCGAAAGATCAGGAAGGCCGTGACATCGACCGGTATGTCGCGATCGTCTTGACCAAGACGAGTCTCAAGTAATGTCTTGATATATTCGACGACATGTCGTTCAATCCGCATCCGTAATTCCTGCATCTCTTGTAATTTTAAGTTGCGTGTTTCTTCGATGATTTGAAGAATGAATAAGTGTTGTTGCTGATGATAGGCGATGGCGTCGATCATTGCTTGTTTATTTTCTTCTACGGTCGCCTGTTCGACGTAAGCGCGTTCTGCTTCTTCTTTCATCTCTTGCAACACACGTGTTACGAGTGATTCAAACAGATTGAGTTTACTTTCGAACAATTGATAGACGGTTGGTTTTCCGACATGAGCGCGTCGGGCGACACGCTCGATCGTCGTTCCCTTATAACCGAGTTCTGAAAAGCAAGCCATTGCTGAGTCGAGTATCAAAGTTTCTTTATCAGACTGTGTCATGTTGTTTTCGTCTCGCTTTCGTTGAGAGTAGAATCCGTTTGGCTCCGAGCCCTCCAACGAAGCAGATGATTAATGCGACGACTAATATGGTCGCAAGGACTTGACTATTGGATACGAGGACATCCGTCACACCGAGTCCAAGCGCTTCGCGGAATCCACCGACCGAATATGTCATCGGTAAGAAAGCGTGAATCGCTTGGAAGAACCCTGGCGTCATTTCGACAGGGAACGTTCCACCACTACCACCGATTTGAAGAAGGAGTAGTAAGAAGGCAAGGAACTGTCCGACGCGACCGAGTAGCATCGCGAGCGTGAACAGAATGGTAATGAACGTCATACCTGTCAAGGCAGCGAATCCATAGAGCGCAGGGACACTCGCGACATCAGCATCCAGCACATAGACGATGGCTGTGGCCGCTGCGACACCTTGTAATGCGCCAATCGGTAAGATAAGTGATAATTTACCGACGAGGAAGCGCCATGTCAGACTCTCACCATGTTCGGGACGAATCTGATAGACCGAAGAGAACATCAAGGCACCTGCGAACAAGGCAATACTAAGGATATAAGCTGATAAACCAGAACCGTAATTGTTGACAGTCGAATAGTCATGTTCTTTTAAGACGACGGGTTCTGCTAGCATATTATCCCGCTCTTTTGTCGGCTTGACCGTCGCGTCTTTAGCTCCTTTGCTGAGCTCATCCTTCAGTGTTTTAGCTCCATCTTCAAGTTTCGTGTTGGCATCCGCGATTTTTGAAGCACCCTCGGTCGTTTTGCCGATACCATCTGTAATCGTAGAAGAACCAGATGCCAATTGTCCTAATCCGTTATTCAACGCGCTAGCCCCAGCTTGAAGTTGATGTGTACCATCTGACAGTTGGTTCGCGCCGTCAGCTAGTTGGGCACCGCCTGTTGCGGCTTTATGCACACCCGCAGTATACTGACCGAGTTTTTCATTGAACGTCTGTTGTCCACTAGCTAATTGTTGTGCGCCAGACTCGACTTGTTTCGCACCATCGACGAGCTTCAATTGTCCAGCGTTTAGTTGCGATACAGCAGACTGGACTTGCTGACCACCTGCGGCGAGTTGACCGATTTTCTTCGTTGCTTCTGTTGCTTGAGCAAGACTCTGATCAATTGCACCTTCTTGGGCAGCAAGACTTTGAATATTTTCTTCTAATGAACCAATAGAACCGAGTAATGTTTGTTTTTCTTCATCTGATAACTGTTCAGAAGCAGAAATAACTTCTTTTAGTTGAGCGACGTTTGCCTCAAGTGCTTGGCGACGGGCCCGTAAGTCCTGTTTCGCCTGTTCAGCATCTTGATTGAGTTGTGTTAAAAAGGCATTCGCAGCTTGTGCTTTTTCATCCAATTGATTTAATCCGTCCGTCAACTGAGGAATTTTTTCATTAAGCTGAGCAGTACCCGCAGCCAGTTGTTCTGCCCCTTGGCGTATCTGTGTTGAGCCACCGCTGAGTTTTGTTGCGCCTTCTTGAAGTTGCGCGGCACCTGCCTGTAACTTGCCACCGTTTTCATCGAGTGTGTTCAATCCAGAAGATAGCTCACCCGTTTTTTGAGCGAAGAGGGTGGTCTTTTCGTCGAGTGTCGTGACACCATCACTCAGTTTTTTCGAACCTTGATTCGCTTCCCCGAGTTTTTCGGACAGTGTCAGACTGCCATCTGCGAGTTTTCCAAGATTTGTTGCTAGTGTTCTAGCGCCATCCGCTGTTTTATGGTTACCGTCCTCGAGTTTAGAGGAACCGTCCGACGCTTTTTCCATTCCGTTTGCGATTTTCTTTAACGCACCGAATATAGCACTACTATATTGTTTCGTAACGGATTTTCGGATTTTTTCGTTTAACTGTTTTGCGGCAGTACTCGAAATTTGTGTTCCCGAGTAGTTTTTCGCTGGATTCAAGTAATATTCTAACTCAATCTTCTTCGGGTGATCATCGAGTAGTGTCGTTGCATTTTTAGAAAAATTCTTTGGAATGACGACTGTCATGTAGACTTTTCCGTCACGCAATTCTTTCTCTGCCTTATCCTGAGACAAGAACTGCCAATCAAAATCATCATTTTTTTTGAGTTTATCGACGAATTGATCCCCGATGTCGACTTTCTCTCCTTTAAACTTTGTCGCCTGATCTTCGTTGACGATAGCTACCTTAATATCTTCTGTACGACCGTACGGGTCCCAGAATGCAGATAAGAAGATGGAGTTGTAAAGAAACGGTACGAGGATGAGGGCGAGAATGACGACGATCATCATCGGACTCTTCAATTTCTTCCATTCTGAGCGAAACATAAATACAAATCCCCTTTCTAAAACTCAAAACTAATTTGAGTTTTAGGTTTTGATGAGATTTACTTTACTCTCTTCATTATAAAAAATCAATCGATAATTCCAATTTCACACAAAAAAACGACTCACGAGAGTCGTCTCTAGAAAATGATTAAGGAATTAACAGTAACTTTCCTGTACTACGTCGGCTTTCTAAAAAGTCATGCGCTGCTTTTCCATCAGATAAAGCAAAAATTGTCGGAGAGGACAGGTTAAGGTGACTAGATAAAATCCAATCAAACAGCTCACCCGATTTGCGGATGCGTTCCTCAGAAGACGTTAACACATTCCAAAGGTCGCCACCTGTTAATGTTTTGGACGTATCCATTAAAAAACGTGGATCGACAGGTGCGGGATCCCCGCCTGCCATACCATAGAAGACGACGGTCCCATGTACTTTCGTTACATGGAAACTGTCCATTAGCGTAGAACCGATAGACTCATAAACGACATCGACCCCTCTACCAGAAGTTTGTGTAAGCACTTGCTCGACCCAGTTCTCTGAGTACAAATAGACAGACTCACAACCGGCAGTTTTTGCGATCTGTGCCTTATCGGGAGAAGAAGTTAAGCCAATCGGAGTTGCACCAAGTAAACGAATGAGTTGTGTCAGTAATTGCCCCACGCCACCGGCAGCAGCGTGAACTAAGACGGTATCTCCTGGTTGAACGTGATAACTGTCGCGAGTCAAATAATGTGCCGTCAATCCTTGTAATAAGACAGAAGCTGCTGTTTCGTATGAAATACCGTCAGGAAGCGGAATCAATTTATCAACGGGTGCCGCCACGTACTCAGCGTTCGCAAGCGGAACGTCCGCAAAAGCAATCCGTTGACCTATATGGAACGTTGAAACGGTTGCACCGATTGCGGTGATGACTCCTGCTCCTTCGTAACCTAAAATATAGGGAGGCTGTCCTTCTAAATGATAGTTTCCTTTTCGACGATAAATATCTGCAAAATTCAGACCGATCGCTTTCATTTCAATCAGAACTTCCTGTTCGCTGATTGTTGGCGTTGGCACGTCTTCGAAGCGTAATACATCAGAACCTCCGAATTCGTGGAATGTTAATGCCTTCATCTCAACACATCCTTCTTTTAAATCTACTTTTAGGATAAAGCAGAACATCTGAAAATGATGAACAGATGCGTTACACTAGAAAAAAAGAAGAAAGAAGGGACGTTATGAAACGTGTCTTAATGGGAGGCATTCGCTTTTATCAAAAAGTCATTTCTCCCATGAAACCAGCCACATGTCGATTCTATCCGACGTGTTCCCATTACGGGATGGAGGCGATTGAACGTCATGGTGCAGTAAAAGGGAGTTATTTGACGACACGCCGTTTGCTTCGTTGCCAACCGTTTCATCCAGGAGGCCTCGATTTCGTTCCAGAACCTGATCAGTTTAGTTGGAAAGTGCCGTTACAGCGAGAAAATCCCCGTGAGAAGGTCGAAGTCACTGTGGAATAAGTCATGTTAGGGTTTATGTTAATAGTTTAATGAATGAAGAAAAGGGGGGGGTGTTATCGGAAATCATCGGTAACACATCCCCCTTTAATTGTTTCATTTGTTGAACGCTCATAGTTTACCTGTTAAAAACTGTGCTTCACCGAGACCGAAACTCCAGTCCGCCGCATCATTTTCGACGATTGAAACCATTAAATCAGTCGGAGCAAGTCCACAATTTGCTTCTAATCGTTCAGCGAGCAATTGATAGAGACGTTGCTTCTTCTCTTTCGTCCGCGTTTTACTTGTCACACTGATAAGGACGATATCTTTACTCCGCTTAAAACCAAGACCTGTATCTTGAATGACCATTTCGTGAGCTTTGTGTGTATGCACGATTTGATACCGATCACGTTCCGGCACGTCGAATGCTTCGACCATCGCGTCATGTGCAGTGTTGAGTAACACGTTCAACTCTTCTTCAGAACGTCCTTCAATGACGTCGAATCGTAATAATGGCATAACCGTTCAGCTCCTTTTTTAAGTATGTAGAGCAGGGAAGAGTTCCCTGCTCTTGATTATTTATTCAAAGAATGGTTTGTATTGGCGGCGATCATGCATGACGGACAACCATTGTACAGTTGAGAATTCTTCAAGTACCCATTCACCGTTAAAGCGACCAAGTCCTGAATCTTTTTCACCACCAAATGGCATATGTGGCTCATCGTTGACCGATTGGTCGTTGATGTGAATCATACCTGTCTCGACTTCCAGTGCAAAAGCGGTCGCACGTTCAATAGATGAACCGTGCACTGCACCACTCAATCCGTATGGAAGAGAGTTCGCGATTTCAAGTGCCTCTTCATCTGTATCGAATGGGATGATGACAGCAACTGGTCCAAAGATTTCATTTTTAGCAAGCGGCATATCGTTCGTGACGCCTGTGACGACAGTTGGCGCAATGACGTTGTCTTTTGCTTCTCCACCTACACGAACGGTTGCACCGGCAGCTTTTGTTTTTTCAAGATCTTCAAGGATGCGTTCGACTTGTGATTGATTGATGAGTGGTCCGACTTGTGTCCGGTCATGTGATGGGTCACCATACTGTAATTCTTTCACACGAGCAACGTATTTTTCGACGAACTCATCATGAATCGAAGAAGCGACGAGAATTCGGTTCGTTGACATACAGATTTGACCTTGATGATAGAACTTGCTGTAGACAGCAGATTCAACCGCACGATCGAGATCAGCATCATCAAGTACGACGAAGACATTGTTTCCGCCAAGTTCAAGCGCTGTTTTCTTCAGGTGTTTACCGGCAAGTTCTCCGATGTGGCGACCGACTTCAGTTGATCCTGTAAAGGAAATCAAGCGTGGGACAGGGTGTTCGACGATAGCGTCACCGATTTCTGAACCACGACCGACGATAACATTTAAAACACCTTTTGGTAATCCAGCTTTTTCAAACAGGCTAGCGAAAATTAAACCGCCTGAGACAGGTGTGTCTGTTGCCGGTTTAACGACGACTGCATTCCCAATAGCGATAGCAGTAGCGATCGACCGCACAGCTAAGTGGAACGGGAAGTTCCATGGACTGATGACACCGATGACGCCAAGTGCTTTACGATAGATTCGGTTTTCTTTGCCTGGTACGACCGATGGACGAATTTCACCATGCATCCGTAATGGGAAGGTAGCAGCTTCCTTGACGATCAAGACTGAGGCAAGGAATTCACCTTCCGCTTTAATACGTGTACTTCCTGACTCTTTGATTAGCCAATCGATGATAATCTCTTTTTCTTCGTACAACACCTTCAGAAAGTTTTCGATCAGGCCTTGGCGTTTTAAGGCAGGAACTTTCGCCCAGTCTTTTTGAGCAACTTGAGCCGCTTCATACGCGTCATCTAAATCTTGTTGGTTCGCGGCAGAGATCGTAAAGAGCTCTTCTCCAGTGAATGGATTTGTATTCGTCATGTTGCTGTCACTTGCGCCTGTGCGCCACTGACCGTCAATATAAATCTTCGTAAAATCCGTATGCAACGTAGCTTCGTTTTGTTGAGCCATCTCAATTCATCCCCCATTCGTTATTATAACAATTAAGTTATTCACGTTATGAAAAGAAGTAAAACACATCCATACACTTCTACCAAACATATTGCTCAAAATCAGTCAGTCAAGCGGGTTTTAAAGCACTTTAAACCAGGAATTTAATCAATATAATGCTATAAAAATGAGTGGGATCGTTCTTTTTTAGAAGGACGATTGAAATAAGTGTTTGATGAAACCTTTGCCTCTTCACGTTCGTAATAAAAGCAAGAACTTTAGAAGAAGGGAGGGATGGAAGTGACAATTTTATTGTGGAGTCTAATCGTCGTGTGTTTTCTCGTCGCTTTTGCAGGACTCGTATATCCGATCATCCCAAGTGCGCCGGTTTTAGTAGTAGGCTTTTTGATTTATGGATTCGGATTCGGTTTCTCTGAATTATCAATTAGTTTTTGGGTGATTCAAGCGATTTTCATCATTCTCTTGTTCACACTGGATTATCTCGTCAGCGCCTACACTGTTGATCGACGGGGAGGATCTCAAGCGGCTAAAATCGCGACGACAGTGGGATTGATTGCCGGACCGTTTATTTTACCAGGAATCGGACTATTGATATTCCCGTTCGTCTTTGCCATCTTGACGGAAAAAATCATTAGTAAAAAAACATGGCAAACAGCCGTTTCAGTAGGAATCGGTACGGTTCTCGGTATCTTATCAAGTGCGTTGTTAAAGGGAATCGCGATGTTGCTCATGATTGTAATCTTCATCCTATACGTGGTCTGACCGATTGAAATCGTGTCTTCAAGTACACATTTTGTGAAAGTTCCGTTATAGTATGAATATGAAAAAGTAAGGAAGCTTTGAAAGAATAAAGCTTCTTTTTGCTGTAAACGACCAGATGCCTTTGCATCTGGCTTTATATTAATGGAGGTGAATCCCCTTTCTTCGGGGAAACGATTGGACAGTACACACTCAATGGAGACATTCGACACGACGACGATCATTATTCGACTACTCGTCATTGCACTACTCATCATTTTAACCGCTTTTTTTGTTGCCGCCGAATTTTCGGTCGTCAAAATGCGAATGTCTCGAATCGATCAGTTGATTACAGAAGGAAGCAAGACTGCGAAAGTAGCGAAAAGGCTGCTTGAGAATTTGGATTATTATTTATCAGCCTGTCAACTTGGAATTACCGTGACAGCGCTTGGTCTCGGGTGGTTAGGAGAATCGACGGTAGGTGCGATTCTCAGTATGTTGTTCGAAGAAATCGACATCCCAAGCTCCGTTTCGACGATCATTTCGTTCGTCCTTGCATTCTCAATTGTAACGTTTCTTCATGTCGTGCTTGGAGAACTAGCTCCTAAGTCCTTGGCTATTCAAAAGACGGAAGCTATCACGATGTTACTCGCACCACCGCTTTATTGGTTCGGTAAGGTCATGAAACCTTTCATTTGGACATTGAACGGTTCAGCCCGGGTCATTCTTCGTTTGTTTGGTGTTGAACCTGCTGGTCACGAAGAAGTTCACTCGGAAGAAGAAATTAAAATCATCATGACGCAGAGTTACAAGAGTGGAGAAATCAACCAGACCGAACTTTCCTACATGCAAAATATCTTCTCGTTCGATGAGCGAATCGCGAAAGACATTATGTTACCGCGGACAGATTTAATCACGATTTCGAACGATGCATCGATGGAGGACATTATTCGTCTCGTTGAAGAGTATCAGTTCACACGTTATCCGGTAGCGGAAGAAGGAGATAAGGATAAAATCCTTGGCTTCATCAATGCAAAACAATTATTTACGGACCATATGGCGAACAAAGGGAAAGCATTAAGTTATTATATCCATAACTTGCCGATCGTATCCGAGTATTCACCGCTTCAAGACGCGATGCTGAAGATGCAGGTGGAACGGACGCCAATGGCACTCGTCATTGATGAATACGGAGGGACAGCTGGTGTCATCACGATGGAAGACATATTGGAGGAAATCGTCGGAGAAATCCGAGACGAATTCGATAAAGATGAGAAAGCGGATATCGAACAGATCCATGAACGATTATACCGGATTTCAGGTCGTGTCTTAATTGATGACTTAAATGAACGCTTTAACCTAGGTATTGAAGAAGAAGATATTGATACGATTGGTGGTTGGGTCATGGCACAGGATACAGAAGTATCAAGTGGTCAAGAATTCCGCTATCAAGCGTATACGATCAAGGTCATGGAAGTTGATAACCACCAAGTGAAGTCGATTTATCTTCAATTGCCTGATCAAGAAGAAGTTGCAACAGAGGATATCGGATAAAATAGCAAAATCAAAAGACGATGGACATTAAGTTCATCGTCTTTTTTCGTTATTGGAAGAATGGCAGGGTAAAGGGATTGAACACTCCTTGTGTTTATCTCCGCCGGTGACGGGTATTACTGTTTATGTGGCAAAAAAGTCTTTTTAATTCAACAGGAAAAGGGGTTTTCTATCATGTCAAACGTCATTCTTACTTCGCGCGCATCTGCAGTCGGTGGTCGCGACGGGAAAGTCTCTTCAGATGATAACGTCATTAATCTTGATTTAGTCATGCCTGGAACAAAAGGCAAAGAAGACATTCCGACATCAAACCCGGAACAGTTATTCGCAGCAGGATATGCCGCTTGTTTTGATGGTGCCTACAATTTGATGGCGCGCCAAGCGAAAAAACGAGTCGAGACGCGGACGAATTCAGAAGTCAGCCTCTTACAGGACGAAGCGGATAACGGTGTGAAAATTGCGGCGAAACTCGTCGTCGAAGTCGTTGGGGTATCGCAAGAAGAAGCAGAAGAACTACTTGAGAAGACACACAACTTCTGCCCGTATTCAAAAGCGACTCGTGGCAACATCGATGTCGACCTTTCTGTTAAAGTCGTTGATTCGTTATAAGAAATACATCCTTAAGGAGGGTTTTCGATGGCACCAAAAGAAACCGATCGTCCAAATGAAAAATTGGAAGATGAACGGGATCGTCTGTCTGATAAAGAACGGAAACTGACAGAGGAGCAGCAAAAGGAAATCCTAAAAGGGAAAAACGAGATGCCAGATGATCCGGTTTCTCCACGAGATCGCGGAGAAGATTCGATTTAAATTCAAACAACTTGGGAGATGAATCACATGTCTAAAAAAGTAGCAGTCGTACTCGCCGATCATTTTGAAGATGTAGAATTCACTGGACCGGTTGATGCGTTAAAAGAAGCGGGGCACGACATTACTGTCATTGGTGCCAAAAAAGGTGCAGAGCTTGTTGGTAAACAGGAAGATGCAAAAGTAACCGTTGATCTCTCAATTGATGAGACATCGGCGGCAGACTATGATGCCCTTTTGATACCAGGTGGATTTTCACCAGATTTACTACGCGAAGATGAGCGTTTCGTCTCATTCGTCGAAGAATTCGATATGTCAAAAAAACCGATCTTCTCGATCTGTCATGGACCTCAGTTGATGATTAACGCCAAAATCGTTAAAGGAAGAAAAATGACAGGTTATAAATCAATTCGCATCGACCTAGAAAATGCTGGAGTAGATTTCGCGGACGAAGAAGTCGTCGTTGATGATAATTTTATCTCAAGTCGACAACCGGATGACATTCCTGCATTCAATCGAGAAATCGTTGCAAAACTCGGCTAATCGTATAAAACAAAAATCAGCACTGCGTTATCGCAGTGCTGATTTTTTTATGAGTTCTCTGGATAATCACAGAGTTCCGTGATAACCCCATGTGAATGACGAGGGTTCATATAAATCAGTCGTCGTCCAAACGGCGTCGTTCGATACGTATCTTCTAAAAATGTTAAGCCTTGTTGTTTTGCTTCGGCGATTGCTTGATCTAAATCATCAACACGGTAGGCAATGTGATGGACTCCTTTTCCACGTTGTTTTAAAAAACGAGCGATTGGACTATCCTGGCTAGTTGGTGTCAACAGCTCGATATGCGCATCATCGAACTCGATGACGGCGATGTTGGAAGCGACACCAGGTGCGGGGTTTGAGTACTCTTTTGTTAATGTTCCACCAAGTACTTTTGTATAAAATGAGATTGCTTCTTGCATATCGCGAACGGCGATGCCGGTATGATCTAGTTTCATCTGATGTTTCCCTCCATTCGCTTCAGTTTCCCAAAAATGAATCAAAGTTGCAATGGGAAGCTGTTTTCCATCATTTTCTATTACATAGAAGAAGAACGATTTATTTAAAATGAAATATCACTGAAATATTATGGAAGAGGAATGAATGCTATAATCAAAAACGTTCCTATAAATAAGAAAAACTATTATAGAATTTAATTTTAACGTAACTGTTATTCCATATAATTCATCGACATACTACTAGAGAAAAAGAGGGAATACTACATGAAAAAAACGTTCGCGTCGCTCATCGTTTCCGCACTAGTTCTTTCATCAGCACCTCATTTTGCAGCAGCTGACGATTTAAGTGAACAGAAAGCTAAAAACGAACAACAGCAACAAGACAATGCTAAAAAACAAAAAAACTTAGAGTCTTCCGTTAATCAGGAGGGTCAAAAAATTTCTAAGACGCAACAAGAAGTCAATCGATTAGACGAAGCCTTGAATGAAAAGATCTTTGCTGTCGAAACGAAAGATCGTCAAATTAAGGCGACGGAACGAGAAATCGTTCAACTTGGAAAAGAAATCGAAAAGTATAAAGCGAAATTAAAACGCCAAGAAAAACTACTTGGGGATCGTCTTCGTGTCATGCAAGAAAATGACGGGAACTCGATTAAATGGGAAGAAGTCATTTTTGGGGCAAAAAACGTCGGTGACCTCGTTAGCCGTGTCATGGCCGGAAAATCGATTTCAAAGCAAGATGATAAAATGATCACGGATTATCAAAATACGCAAAAGCAATTAGCGGATGCACAACAAGAAGTGAAAGACAAGAAAGCACAATTGGTTGTTGAAAAGCAAGAATTGAAACGCCAACAAGCAGAACTTGAATCGCAATTAAAAGAGCGAAACAAACGCTTAAAAGAATTACGTAAGAAAAAAGAGAAATTTGAAACACAATTGATGGATGCAAAAGAAGTCCAGCAAATTCTGATTGCTCAAGAAAAAGCGATTGCAGCTGAAAAGGCAGCACGTGAACGTGAAGCACGGATCGAAAAAGAGCGTCAAGCTCAAGCAGCACGTGAAGCAAAAGCGCGAGCAGAAGCTGAAGCAGCTCAAGCAGCGGCTCAAAAAGAAGCTGAGCAACAAGCAGCTAAAGAAGCAGCGGCTCAGCAGGCAGCACAAGAGAAAGCGTCGCAAGCCGCGAAACCTTCTGGTTCGACGAAACAATCGACTCCAAAAGCATCTACACCTGCGCCAGCACCAGCTGCGCCAACACCGTCAGCACCTGCGACACCTAAACCGTCACCATCATCCGGTGGTCTGTTCATCCATCCAACGGTTGGGGCTGTCACGCAAGGCTATGGCTCAGCAGGTGGAGAAAACGGTTATACGTTCCATAACGGGATCGACTTTGGTGGTCCGGTTGGAACTCCAATCGTTGCAGCTGCAACAGGAACAGTCATTACAGCATCAGGTGGTGGTCCTTACGGAAACCACATCATGATTGCCCACCAATTAAACGGTAAAACGTACACAACATTGTATGCTCATATGAGCGCACTCAATGCTCACGCAGGTCAACGCGTCAGTCAAGGTGAACAAATCGGTTTACGTGGAAGCACTGGGAATTCAACTGGTCCACACTTACACTTTGAAATCCACGTCGGTGGATACAGCTATAGTGCAACTGGTCCAGCTAGCTCAGTGAACCCAATGACGATGTTTTAAACAGTAAAGAATCGTTGCTTATGCAGCGGTTCTTTTTTTGCGATTTTCAAAAAATAAATGATTATATTACAAAAAACGTTTTCATTTGAAATGTAAATGAAATTTTTTTGAAACGATTAGGGTGCTATAATCTATTTCAGATGTGAGAGAAACTTGAATACTATAATAAAATATGAAAAACATAAGTGAGGAAAACGATATATGCTAAAAAAACTAATTTCTACCATTGTTTTAGGAGCATTACTTATAACAGGAACACAACCAATTGCGGCAGCAACGATCAAAGAAAAAAAGGCTGAAAATGCCGCAGAACAACGTAAATTAGAAAAAGCAATTAAAAAACAAGAGTCGAAAATTTCGAAAGAACAACGTCAAATCAATCGAATCGATGCAGCGATCAACGAAAAGATTTTTCAGATTTCCGAAAAAAATAAACAAATCGAGAAATTGAATTTGCGAATCGATGAATTAAAAGCAGACATCGTTCGCTACGAAGAGATGTTGAAAAAACAAGAAGAACTACTCGGTGATCGTCTACGTGTCTTCCAAGAAAACGATGGAAACTCAATCAAATGGGAAGAAGTCATTTTTGGATCGAAGGATTTAGGTGATTTATTTAGTCGTGTCATGGCAGGGAAAAAAATCGCGGAGCAAGATGATAAAATGATTTCGGATTACATCGCAACCCAACAAAAGCTAGCGGAAGCAAAACAAGCGCTCGTTGAAAAAAAGGCGAAGCAGGTTGAAGAGAAGAAAACATTAATCGAACAAAAAAAAGCGTTGAAAGTTCAAATGAAAGAACGCAGTGCTACGCTTAAAAAATTAAGAAAAAGTAAGACGAAGTTTACGACAGAACTTCTAGACGCGAAAGAACTACAAGCGACACTTGAAGCTCAAGAACGTGCGATTGCGGCAGCGAAGGCAGCAGCTAAAGTGGCGGCTGAAAGAGCAGCAGCCGAGAAAGCAGCAGCTGAAAAAGCCGCTAAAGCGAATGCTCAAGCAGCAAAACAAGCAGGTAAGAGTTCAGAATCACCTACTTCAGTTGCTTCACCCGTTGTTTCGAGCGGTGGGAAATTCGTTCGTCCATCTTCTGGTGGCGTATCACAAGGGTTTGGACCAGCAAGCGGTGCGAACGGCTATACGTTCCATAATGGTGTCGATTTCAGTGGTTCGGTCGGCTCACCAATCGTCGCAGCAGCAGCTGGAACGGTCATTACAGCTTCAGGTGGTGGGCCTTATGGAAATCACGTCATGATTTCTCACTTCCTTGACGGGAAAGTCTATACGACAGTCTACGCTCATATGAGTTCGTTATCTGTTCATGCAGGACAAACAGTTTCTCAAGGTCAGCAAGTTGGAACACTTGGTAGTACTGGGAATTCAACAGGACCACACTTGCATTTCGAACTACATGTCGGAGGCTATCAGTACAGTGCCTCTTCTCCTCTGAATGCAGTTAATCCATTAGCATATCTATAATTCAAAACGAGCTTCGGCTCGTTTTTTTCTTGCCGCTATGCTACAGTTAAGGCGAAATGAATACTTGAGCAACTAGGGGAGCTGGAGGAATCCGGCTGAGAGGAAAACCAATCTGTTTTCGACCCTATTACCTGAACTGGATAATACCAGCGTAGGAAAGTTGAGCCGAACGGATACCGAAATGGTTGGATAACGATTTCGTATAGCGTCGACTGCTTTTTTACAGCGGTCGACGCTTTTTTTGTCGGTAACAACTCCCTTACATTGCTCGATGGAAAGGTGAGAAAAATATGAAACATGTATTGACGATTGCGGGATCTGACTCCGGTGGTGGAGCTGGAATTCAGGCAGATTTAAAGACATTTTCAGCATTGGGCGTTTATGGGATGAGTGTTTTGACAGCGGTAACGGCTCAAAATACACTGGGCGTTCAAGCAGTAGAAGAGTTATCATCGGAAATCGTTGATGCCCAATTAGCTTCAATCTTTTCAGATATTCGTGTGGATGCTATCAAAATCGGTATGGTCTCGAATGCACAAACGATTCACGTCATTGCAACACATCTTCGCAAACAGACAGTTCCAATCATACTAGACCCTGTCATGGTCGCAAAAGGCGGGCATGCCCTATTGCGGACGGAGGCAGAGGAAGCACTAATCGCGGAGTTACTGCCACTTGCGACACTCGTCACACCAAATTTACCGGAAGCAGAGCGCTTAACAGGGCAATCAGTTACTAATCTAGAGGAGATGCGACTGGCGATGCATCAGTTGGCTATGAAGACTGGAGCTGTCTTGCTAAAAGGTGGACATCTACCGGGAGCTGCCACGGATTTATTATGGGACGGGCAAGAAGAATACCGTTTCACATCAGATCGGTTAGATAATCAACATACTCACGGAACAGGCTGTACCTTATCTGCAGCGATTGCGGCACGGATGGCACTTGGAGAAGCTTTACCGGACAGTGTACGTCAGGCCAAGAAGTATGTTACAGAGGCGATTCGTCATGGATTTGCTCTCGGACAAGGGATTGGACCGACACATCATTTTCATTCACTTTGGAGGGATTCACATGTTTACGACCATTCTTAAACACAAACCACTCATTCATCATTTGACGAACACAGTCACGATCAATGATTGCGCCAATGTCACACTTGCCGTTGGCGCATCTCCAGTCATGGCGGAGGATATTCGCGAAGTGGAAGAGATGGTTCGACTCGCGCAAGCTCTTGTCTTGAACATTGGAACAATTGATGCAGACATGCAAGCAGCTCAACGACTCGCCGCAAGCGAAGCGAGACGCTTGAACGTTCCGATCATCCTTGATCCAGTTGGAGCGGGAGCCACATCATTGCGTACGTCCTTTTCAAAAGAATTGAGTAGACTCGGATGTACGGTCGTTAAAGGAAATGCTTCAGAAATCAAGACATTGCTTGGGGAGAATGGACGAACAAAAGGAGTCGATGCTGCTAGTGATGAGATCATGGATCGAGAAATCATTCGTGCATTCGCTCGTAAACAAAAGTCCGTCATTGTCGTCACAGGTCCAATCGACTACATCACGGATGGCATGCGCGAAGTGGAACTACAAGTAGGTACGCCGCGTCTCGGAGACGTCACAGGTACGGGGTGTATGACAGCTTCTTTGATTGCGAGTTTTCTTGGTGCAGGATATTCTGCGTTTGAGGCAGCAGTCCACGGAACATTTATCATGGGAAAAGCAGGAGAACAGGCAGCATCAGAAAAAGGTCTAGGTAATTTCAAACGAGAGTTGTTCAATGCAATCAGTCTGATGACGGAGCAAGATTTGATGGAGGTGGTAGAACATGTCAATTGATTATTCCATTTATGCGGTGACAGATCGTCGATATCATCCGGGAGTTGCAATCGAAACGGTCGTTGAAGAAGCGATTTTAGGTGGTGCAACGATTATACAATTACGGGAAAAAACAGCGCAGGGAAAGGAATTCTTCGAACAGGCAGTCCGGTTAAAGAGACTGACGGATCGTCATGATGTTCCTTTGATTATCAATGACCGAATTGATATTGCGTTACTTGTCGGAGCTGGTTTGCATATCGGACAAGAAGATATTCCTCTAACCGCAGCGCGACGTCTCTTACCGAACACTGTGATCGGCGTATCGGTAGCAACCGTCGCGCAAGCGATTGAAGCAGAACGAGATGGAGCATCTTATTTAGGTGTAGGTTCTCTATTTGCGACGTCATCGAAAGCAGACGCCGACTCGATGCCACACACGATGCTTCAAGCGATTCGCGAAGCCGTGCGCTTACCTTTAATTGGCATTGGCGGAATTACGGCAACGAATGTCGCTTCTCTTCCTATCCCATTAGAAGGATATGCGGTCATCTCGGAAATTTTTGCTAAAGAAGATCGACGGCGTGCTGCACAACATATGACAGATGCTGTACGGGAATGGCATCAATCTCTTCAGAACAGGGTATAATCCGTTCAGAGGTGATTGTATTGAAATGGCAGACGATCCGTTTTCGGGGCTATTGGATCCGGTATCGATTGGAACCACAAATCATTCGCGTGGATAATCGGGGGATCTACCATTTGGGGAAAATTTTATTTCCGCGTCCTAATCGTGTATCTTATGAAATGGCTCTCTTGCTGAAGGAAAAGTATGAAAGACGCTACAAACGTCCGTTGTATATCAAGACAAGTTCGATCGCTACAGAAATTTGGGGACACACCCACTTAGACATCTATTATCGAATACTGCTTCGTCTCCCGATTCCTGCTCGATTACGTAAGCGTTATAGGAATCGATTGGAGAGTACGAAGATCATCGATATCGGTGTACGTGCGGTCGATCAAAATCGAATCGTTTGGGATATCGGTGATTACGTAGGGGGATGGGTTGTATTTTGGCTCATTCGTAGGCGGATGCGCTGAACTTGCAAATGTCCTGTTTCTCATGGTGCAATATAGAAATAGAAACGAGGTGACGGACATGGACATTCCCCGTTGTGAAACGATTGCTATTGATGAACAGCGTGCGTCTGAGATTGGACAAGTCGTTGATACGATTCCGACGCTTGAAATCGGAAAATTATTTAAGATCCTTTCAGATGCGACACGACTACGAATCGTTTATGCGTTGACGATCGAAGAGGAATTGTGCGTTTGTGATGTCTCTGCTTCTGTCGACTGCTCGATTGCGACAGCATCTCATCATCTTCGCTCCCTGTTAAAACAAGGGCTCGTCAAGTTTCGTAAAGATGGAAAAGCCGTGTATTATTCTTTAGATGACCATCATGTGTCGTCGCTTGTTCATATGGCGATGGAGCATGTACAAGAGGGAAAAGCAGTATCTGAATAATTCTTAGAGTAAACGAAAAG
>NZ_DFQK01000030.1:99460-117014 GCF_002377745.1 Exiguobacterium sp. UBA3491 | reverse complement strand
CGTTTACTCTAAGGACGATTCGTCTGACTTGTTAGGTGCGAACCGGTAGGAAAAAAAGATTGTCGCACTAATTAATAAAAAGGACAGAATAGAGAGACTGAGACACATCCATTTATATCTAGCGACTAAAGTATCTGATTGTTGTAATTTTGCTTGAAGTGTCTTATACAAATCATCTTTCACACGAGATAAGTCCTCGAGAATCGTTTGTGTCGTTTGCGTCGTTTGTTTGGCAAGGCGCTTTGCTGCCGTTGGACTCTGACGCTCATAGACGACGAATACTCGTTCAATCTCGGACTCCCAGACATTATTGCGACGTAGTAAATCCTTGATTGCTCCTGGCGTGGTCGACGATTGATTTAGACTGTTTCGTAAATCATGAATTTTAGAAGTAGAAAAGTAATACTGTTCGAGATAACGACTATCTTCATACAATAAAAGACCACGCACCGCATTGGCACGATCTCGCTTATGTTCAACCAACTGGTCCACTTGATTGATTAACGGTATGTCATGATCCTTCATTTGCTCTGTTATCGTTGCAATCGTCCGATAACCGGATAGGGCGTAAATGATTGGGATAGAAGCGAATAAACTGATCAAAAGGATCAGCAGAATACGCTGACGCCAAAGTGAGTGCATGCAATCATTCCTTTAAATAAATAGACATGTCATAAGCTTAACTACTATCGCAAAAAAAGTGAAGCCTGTCCATTTTTTGAATAGGGAGAAGAACGTAAAAAAATCAGTATTCCGAATAAAAAAGCAGGAAAGCTGGTGCAATACGAGAAGCTGTTTTAAAGTAAACGAAATAGAAAAAGCACAGCTAGGCTGCGCTTGAGTTTAAAACGAATACGAATGTTCCTTATAATTCCCAAAAATAGTATGGATTTCTGAGAACGTAACGAACGCGTTAGGTTCGACAGAAGAAACGATTTCTTGCAAACGGACGATTTCATTATTTTGAACGACGACATAGACCATTTTCTTCGTTCGGTTGGAGTATCCTCCCCGTGCATCAAGGATCGTCACACCACGACCAAGTTCTTTTGTGATGACTTCATTTATTTCATCCGCCTTTTCGCAAATAATGATACATTGCTTAGAAGCGGAATAAAAACTGTAAACCGTTTGAAGAGCTTTGGCGCGAACGAAGCTCATGATAAGAGCATACATAACGTGTTTCAAATCGAAGACCCACCATACCAAGATATAGATGACAAGATCTTGTATCAGAAATATGCGAGGAAGTGGCCAATTATGAAAACGAGCAAAGAAAAACTTTCCAAGAATATCGAGTCCACCTGTCGATGCGCCACCAAAGAAAATCAATGCCATCGCAAGACCAGAGACTAGACCGGCAAAGATGGAGGCAACAAGCGGATCGTTCAATGACTCGGGAACGATCTGAGTCGGAATCCAGTCGATTAAAAAAGAAGAGGCAACGACAATGATGCCAGATAAGAACATGAATCGCTTTCGTAAGAAACGGAAACCTAAAAGGAAGAGGGGAATGTTTAAGAGCAATTGGGTTAATCCGATTGGGGTGTGGAAAAGCTCTTGAAGGACAAGCGTGATCCCCATGATACCACCTGATCCGATATCATTTGGAGATAGTAGTAAGCTGATGTACAAGGAATACAGCAGCGTACCTATGATTAAAAAACTGATTTTTTCAACTCTCTTTTTCTGTGGGTGTGTTGTAGTCATGGCATTATGATGAGTGACCTCATGCTCCTCCTTCTGTGAGTATCTGCCTGCAAGAGTACGCCCATATGCATAAAATTTCAACCCTTCTTATGAAAAAAGATGAAAAAGGGTAAGTTTTTTTAGGAAGGTGATGAAAATGAAGAAAACATTCTTGATTATAGGCTGTATTTGTTTAGGCGTATTGGTGGGGATTCGTCTTTTTCAACAACCAGACGAAGAAAACCAACGATCTATTTGGCATGATGGTGATCTCGTAGCTAGACAAGTCGGTGCTTCCATGATGAATACGGTAGCTGTTCGCCAATTAGCTGAACAACTCCCGTTTTCATCAGAATTAAAACAGGTAGATGTCGAAGGAGAGTCGTTACGGCTCGCTTATGACGTCACAGGCAAAGAACGGCGTGCTTGGATCGGGACCGATACTGGTACATTACAAATGAATCAGGATTTCTTGAACGCTCGCTTATCAAAAGTACTTATGCATCATACGCTCGTTTTATTTTCGACGATTCCTGACTTGACCAATCTTGAAATTCACTATACCGATCCCTATTCGAAAGCTGATTTTAAGATAGATCGTAGCGCGTTCGACATCTATACACCATCTGACATCGAACGCGCTACGTCATCGTCTGGACGTTTTAATCGTGTCGTCATCGATGGATATGTGCTTGATTCCTCCAGACGACAAACCTTTTTCGAGCGTTTCGCATCAGGATTTTCGATTCAAACTAATTAATTGTATAAAGCAAGAAAAGGCATTTTTCACAATCTCGACACAATGATATCGTTTACATCTCGTTCTTTTATGAAAACGATAAAACAGGTCTAATCAAGACTTGAACATCTCTTAAGATGGAAGTATTATAATAAATGAACAAACATTGTGAAGTGTTGAACAAAAGGAAGAGAGGTTTCTACAATGAACGAGGTAGAAGCATTAGAAGGGTTACGGAATAAAGCAATCAAGTCGACACGTATGCTACAACTGCGTCCTCTCGAATACTTAGTTCGTGCTATGTTAGCGGGGATATTCATTGGATTTGCAATCATTTTTACCTTAAAAGCAATTAACGGGCTGTATTTGGCAGAATCACCTGCCGCGACACTTGTCGGTGGATTGACGTTCGGAGTGGCACTCGTCTTGATCATTTATGGCGGTGCAGAACTGTTTACAGGGAATACGATGTATTTCACGACGGCAACGATGCGCGGCTATACAACGAAGATGGATACGATGAAAGTCTGGTTGATTTGTCTGATCGGAAATGGTCTTGGAGGATTAGCATTCGCATTACTCTTCTCTCAAACAGGTATCTTACAGGAACTTGGAATGAACAATTGGTTGTTTGCTGTATCGGAAACAAAAATTCATCATTCGACGTGGGAAATCTTTACCCGGGCAATCTTCTGTAACTGGATGGTCTGTTTAGCAATTTTCATTCCGAAGAACATGAAGAATGAATTAGCGCAGATCATGATGATGATGGTACTTGTCGCAGTCTTCTTCGCATCAGGATTTGATCATGTCATCGCAAATATGGCATTGTTCTCTATCGCATTAATCGTGCCACATCCGGATACGATTACGTTTGCAGGAGCCATGCACAATCTGTTACCGGCTTTAGCTGGGAATATCATCGGTGGAGCAGTCTTCATGGGAATGATTTATACGTGGTTGAATAAAGAAAAACTAGAAATAGATGAATCACGTCAATCTACGGCACCGGTTCATATCGCTTCTAAACAAAATGCATAATGAAAAAGCAGCTGTCGCGACAGCTGCTTTTTCATTCATTCCATATGTTGAAAGCGATCAACATCTGCGGCGAGTTCTTCGTAAATCGTTTCGACGATTTGTGCGTCATCAAAGAGTCCGAGGACGTTATCGTCCGGTAAGGCGTCAACAGGAGACGTAAAGTACAGAACTGCCGTTAGCAATAATTGTTCTTGCTCTGCATGCATCTCGAATTTTTTCTGATAGAGGGCACGAAGCATTTCGAGTAGTTGTTTTAATTGGAAATAAAGGACGAGTTCTGCCTCGCGTTCGATATCAGAACTTTCCGTAGACGCGATATCTTGTGTCAGATGTGCGAGTCCGATTTCTGCTCGAATCAACAATTCTTGTTGTGCTTTTTCATCACCGACGAGATCGAGTGCCTGTCGGTGAAAATACGTATAAGCTGATTTAAAATCTCCGGGTGTGAATTCCATGATGATGCCTCCTTCTCTTCTCTATCTAGTTTCGCCTTATTTCTTGCAAAATTGCAACTATTTCGTGAAAATAAAGATACAAGAAAGGGGATTACATAATGCCGACACAAGCAGAATTACAACAGTACGCGTCTTTAGCAGTGCGTACCGGGATCAATCTACAGCCAGGACAACAATTGGAGGTGCGAGCGGGAATCGAGAATTTACCACTTGTTCGCGAAATCACACGTGTAGCATATGAAGTAGGTGCTACGCAAGTATATGTACAATGGTCAGATGATGAGATGACGAAAATCCGTTATTTTGATGCACCAGAAGACTCGTTTGATACATTCCCGGATTGGTTAAAAGCACGTTACGATCAGCTTGCAGAAGAAAAAACAGCATTCTTATCAGTCGTCAGTGAAGATCCAGATTTATTAAATGGTGTTGATTCAAGTCGAATCGCGCGTGCGAATAAAGCAGCTGGTATTGCTCTCGCCAATTGGCGAAAGTTCGTCATGAGTGACAATGTCAGCTGGTGTGTCGTAGCAGCACCTTCTGAAAGCTGGGCGAAGAAAGTATTTCCTGATGCAGAGGAACCGATTGAGGAACTGTGGGCAGCTATTTTGAAGGCAACCCGTGCTGATCAAGCGGATCCGGTTGCTGCATGGGCGGATCATGATCATAATCTGCGTTCAAAAGCGAAATTCCTGACAGAGAAGAAATACAAAACATTGCATTATACAGCGCCAGGAACAGAGTTATCAATTGAATTACCAGAACGTCACGTTTGGTTAGGTGGCGGTGGTCCGAATGCAGATGGTGTTGATTTTATCGCGAATCTGCCGACTGAAGAAGTGTTCACATTACCGAAGAAGACAGGTGTTAACGGTCATGTTTCGAGTACGAAACCACTCAGCTACAGTGGTAACTTGATTGATGAATTTACTCTTTGGTTCGAGGACGGAAAAATCGTCAAAGCGGAAGCGAAACAGGGGCAAGAAGCATTGGATGATTTAATTTCCCTCGATGAAGGTGCCCGGTATCTCGGAGAAGTCGCGCTCGTACCACATCGTTCTCCGATTTCTGATTCAGGTATTTTATTCTACAATACGTTGTTTGATGAGAATGCTTCGTGCCACTTAGCAATTGGTCGTGCGTACTCGACGTGTATTGAAAATGGTCCTAGTCTTTCAGCGGAAGAACTAGAAGCACAAGGTGCGAACGACTCGATGACGCATGTCGACTTCATGATTGGATCCGCGGATCTATCAATTGAGGGAGAACTTGCAGACGGGACGCGTGAATCAGTCATGCGTGACGGAAACTGGTCGATCTAAATGAATAAAAAGGTGAGTCCAAATACTGGGCTCACCTTTTCTGATTAGATTATTATCAAGCTTCTTCCCCAATGATTTTTACTTCTGTCTCAAGTAAAATACCGAATTTTTCTTGGACGGTTTCTTGTACATGGCGAATGAGTGCAATGTAGTCAGATGCTGATGCGTTTTCGACGTTGACGATAAAACCGGCGTGTTTCTTTGATACTTCAGCACCACCGATGCGGGTTCCTTGGAGTTCACTATCTTGAATCAATTTACCCGCAAAATAGCCTTCTGGACGTTTGAAGACACTACCACAAGAAGGATATTCGAGAGGCTGCTTTGTTTCTCGTTTATGCGTTAGATCATCCATGACTTCCTTGATCAATGCTGGATCACCCTCCGTCAAAGCAAATCGTCCTTCGAGAATGATGTATTCTTTCTTTGAGAAACAACTCGTCCGGTATCCCAGTTCGAGTTCATCATGCGAAATGTTCAACAGATCCCCTTGTCGTGTCAAAACAGTGGCGCTATGAAGGCAATCTTTGACTTCTCCACCGTAGGCGCCCGCATTCATGATCAACGCGCCACCAATCGTTCCCGGAATCCCGCAAGCGAATTCAAGACCACTCAGTTGATGCGCATACGCAACACGAGACGCCTCGATGATTGCTGCGCCACTTTGAGCGACGAGTTCATGTCCTTCGACCGAAATGTCGGTTAACTTTTCAAACGAAAGAACGATACCGCGAATACCGCCATCACGTACGACGAGATTTGATCCGTTCCCGAGCAATGTCAAAGGGATGCCTCGTTCGTAAGCATATCTTACGACAAAAGCCGTTTCTTCATAAGACGTTGGGATGATGAAGAGATCAGCGATTCCTCCCATTTTTGTATACGTATGATATTTTAAAGGTTCATTGATCAGTACAGATTCTTTTGAAATGCCTTCATATAGCCCTGTCATTACTTGTTCAGTCATCATGGTCTCAGTCCTTTTCATAAATTCCTATCCAGCGCTTATGCGCTCAAAATATATTTTAACATTAATTGTACAGTCGTTGTTCAACATACTGTTCCCAAAATACCGACTTATGCCGGGAATTGCAAGCAGTAGGGAGTGAATGTCATCGATTAGTAATGAAAAACATCGCACAGATAGAATAATAGGGAAGAGGAATGAAGGGAAAAGAACTCGGGAAAAGAAATATAAGGAGGCGATGAGGATGGAAAGTGAACGATTATGGATGCGACCATTCGAAGAAGCGGATTTCAGCTTTTACAAGTCACTTGTTCAAAATGAGCAAGTCATGCGCTATATCAATGGTGGCGTTGCTCTGAGTGAAGATGAGGCACGAGAATGGTTCGATCGACAATTGGAACGATACTCGGATGAACGACAAACTGGTTTTTTGCTGTTATTCAAAAAAGAAACGAATGAACCAATCGGTTTCGCTGGATTATTGATGCAGGAAGTGGATGGAAAAGAAGAATTAGAAGTCGGTTATTGGCTCGAACCGAAGCACTGGAAAGTCGGTTATGGTCGTGAAGCAGCGAAACGACTAATGATGGAAGCTTTTAATCGAGGGCATGATCGAATCATCTCAATCATTCATCCCGATAATCGTTCTTCTCAAAATGTCGCTCGTGCAAACGGTCTGAACTGGGAAAAAGATACGATTTTCAAAGACATTCCGGTCACGATCTATGCTGGACAATTATCACGACTTTGTCGTAACTAAAGAGGAGAGTTTTTATGTACGCATTCGCATTTGAGTCTTTTCATCACATGACACCCGATACGTTATATGCATTGTTGAAATTACGAATGGATATTTTCGTCGTTGAGCAGGAGTGTGCATATCCGGAACTAGATGATCAAGATCAACAAGCCACACACCTGATCGTACGTAACGAAAGCGGTCAAATCGTTGGATGTCTTCGGATATACAACCATCCGACAAAAGGATTAGCGATTGGCCGGGTTGCCGTTCATCGTACTCACCGATCAGTTGGATTGGCAAAACAAATGATGGAGAAAGCGATGGATTATTTGCAGGAAAAAGCTACGATCTACTTACAAGCACAATCGCACTTAGAAGGGTTTTACGGGTCATTTGGTTTCGAAACTGTATCCGAACCTTATTTAGAGGATGATATTCCACATGTAGATATGCAGTTTTACGCAAAGGATTCTAAAAAAGACTTCACGTCGTCGAAGGATGAACCGATGAATAAGTAGAATGAACTTTTCTCGGAGGTGGATCAGTCATGAAGAAAGTGCTGGTCATTTGCGCGCTTAGTTTAATCGGTATCCTCTCTTTAGGAGTCGGTATTTCGTATGCTCAATTGCAAGGGAATTACCGTGATTCTGAGCAAGAATTGATGACGATTTTAGAGCGACAACATGATTTATCGGCTTCCTCCTTTCTTGAAGTGCATGCCTCCTTTTCTTTACAGCATCGGCAAATCATACACGTCCGCCTTCGTGGCGAGCCTGCCATCACATACGAATTCATCCAACCAAAGGATGAAATCGAATATTATGGATCTGTCGGAACAAGTGTTGAAAAGACAGGGAAGCACGATGACGTCTTTCGAAATGCTCATCTAAAAGTCGGGGAAAAATAAAAAAATGGAGGATCTTCCGGAAACAACGGAAGATCCTCCATTTTTTGCTTTTAAGACGATTGGATATTGCGTACACTACGAAGAGATACTGGAATGAGGAGGTCGAGGGAATCATGTGGAAACCCTTTACGAAAAATCAATCAATTGCTCCGGCGTTGCAAGCCTTTCGGGAACTTGACGTCGAGATGTTTCGGACGCACGTTGCTCAACTGAACGATGCGGAACAACGTGCCTTACAATTCATTAAACGATCGCTAGAGCAGGATTCACCTGCTCATTTAGAACTAGCACTGGAGATGAAACAACCGTTCAGCGAAATCGATCGTCTGTTCCAAACGCTTGTCGCGTGTCAAAATCGTCAGCAGTTACTCGAGATGCTATTAGCGCACGGTCTTGACGTCAATCAAGTCTACACACTTGAGGGGCATCGCTCCATCGTCCGGCAGCCGCTTCACTTTCCTGTAGGTCTTTATGCGGCGCGTCATCCAGAGCTATGGACACTTGTCGCTACAAAATTGGACGTTACCTACACAATGCATCTTCAACGCAGTGATCAATTCATGGAGACGCATGAATTAAATTTGCTTGATCTCGTCTTATTACTTGATATCGAAGAAGAATTGACGATTCGAGTGCTGGATCAGCTGAGCGAATGCAAAGCGACCGTTGGGCTAGCAGAACGATTACAGCGCCCGACTTCACCGTTGTTGTTCAAAACAATTGAGGCAAATGCCTATCTTCCGACGTTCGTTTATGCGAAACATTACTTTCCATTCTATGCGTTGATTGGACGGCAAACGACGCTCTTTCCATCTTTATTAAAACGTGTGATGCAAGAGCCTGTTGCATCTGAAATCTGTAAGGATGCCTTGCTTGCTTTCCATAACCATCACCCTGGACTTGCTATGACAATGGGAGACGTCTATATCGAACAGTTATTCGGGATGGGTCTGGTGCTTCGTGACGTGGGGCACGTTGATTTTAGAAAAATGGATGCGGAGTATGTGTTACCTGAATACAGAGAGGTCGTCGATCGGTTAAACGATTAACGGGGGAGGATCTGTACTAAATGTATGCCAATAAGAGGTTAACTGGATATCGCAAAACATCGTGGGACGATATAGTCGTAATACGTCTTGCTGTGTTGAAAGAAAAAAGACTTCAAACGTTTGAATCTTCGAACGTCGTAGTTTTTCCTGAAACGTATGGAGTATGCGACTTCCGTAGCCTTGACGTCTCAGCCCAGGTAGACAGGTGATTTCAAGAAGACGAATGTTCGGACCGAGTTTTTGAAATAAAAGTGTACCGACGATCAATTGCTTATCATAGACTAAATAAGGAACCGCTTTTCGCCGGATTAACTTTTCTAAATCAGCAACACTGTGAGGAAAGAAGTGGATGGATCCTTTGAGGGCATCGTTACGAAGAGCCAGATACGTATCTTGATTGCGTTCATGAACAGCTTTCAAACGCAATGTGGCAGGTTGCCCGTCTGATAATCCGATCAAACGAAATTGTTCGGCATATAAACTGTAGCCAAGCTCTTTCCAAATCGAGGTTACAGAAAGGTCATGTGGTGGAGAAACCTGTACGTGAATTTGTCGACACCCTTGCCGAAGGGCATGCGTGTGTAATGAAATGGCGAGACGACGGAAGGCTTGAATATCGTGAAAAGCTCCGTTCGTTAAACGAACGACATCATGTACGACATGATAGCCAAGTGTCGCCTGGATCTGACCAGACTCGAGGTAAATCCATTGACAATCTTCAAGAGGCTGAAAAAATGAAACATCATACGGCTGTTGATGAGAATGTAGAAGTTGATGGACGTGTCGTCTTTGAACATGAGACAATTGACCGTAATACACGATAGGCAAATTAAATTCCTCCTTTAAGAAAGTGAAGATGGGTACATCTCACTTTTATTTTACAGGAAATAAAAGGTATTTATATCTTTTGTTTCAAATAAAAAGTAGATGGATTCCTGAAGATAAGAAAGAATCGAGGCAAAAATATCATGAAGTATTTTTGGATCATCATTGGGTTATCAGGATTTCTAATCAGTGCGGATACATTGACAGTAGAAGCACGTGATTACGATGAACCGGGCGTGAGTAGTTCGACGACGTATGGTAATTATGGAACGGAAGACCATATCATCGTTGATCGAAAAGAACCAATTTATGAAGGATTCGATTCACCAAACGATATGGCATTTTTATTTGCCTGTATTGCTTTACTGGCAACGGTTGGACTTGGAATCGTTAATGCTTCTGATTGAGATGAATCTGCTTTGAGCCACAAGAATACAAAAAAGCAAGTGACGATGTCCGTCACTTGCTTTTTTGTATAGCATGAGTGGTTAGGAAGAGAAGGATCCTTAAAAATGAATACGTTTTTTACGTCCGACGCGCTCCATACGCTCATGCTCTTGATCTAGTCCAGCGCGCTCGAGAAGGTCGAGATAATAACGAAAAGGAGTCGAACGATGCGAAAAGTAAGGAATATATTCTGTGAACAGCATTGTCTCCGCTCGTTCTAAGGCTCGTAGTGAAATCAGGGCATGCAACTCTGCAAAGCGAATTTCTTGATAAGTGGATAAAGCATCTGCATCGATTCGGACATGTGACTGTAGTTTTTTTGCATGCACGTTCAAGCAATTGATATAGGCTTCTTGGTGTTCTGCTGTCTCACAGTGGGCAAGTACGGCAAGTAAAAGATCACTGCGTTCGGTATCAACGTCCATTGGAACTTTCAAGGCAGTATAGAGCGCGCGTTCCATCCACTCGATGCCATGACTATCATTTTTATAATAACCGACTAATTCTTGAAAAAAATCGACTTGTGAGACTTTTAATAGTCGAAAAGGATCGTTACTTAAAAATAAAGGTTCTTCTCCGGCAGCTGACGAAAGAAGAAAGAAAAACTCCTCAAAGGCAATCTGGGTTCCATTTTTGCGATGGGCATAATGGCGTAAATGCTTCAGCAAACGTTTTGCGGTAATATACCAATTCTTTTGTTCGCGAAGCGGTACGATTGGGTTTGGCTCAAGGTACTGTAAGTCGTATACCAATTGGATGAACCGATCTGTCTGTGCGATGGTTTGTTCGACGGTCGGTTGTTCCTGTTCTTTTTGCAAATCCTTATACTTCATGAACTGTGTCAACATGGCATCAAACTCTTTCTCTTCGATGACTTGTCTCGGAAGTTGGCGATAGATTTCGACGATGATATCGCGAAGGGTCGTATCGCCATACTGTTCCAATAAAAGACGTAGTTTCCGTATTCTCATGATCGACCTCCTTCGCCAAAAAAGCACAGTACAACACTATTCACTTCCCGCTTTTTTCATAAACCGAACCTCTTCATTTGCGCTTTTTAGTCAGAGACGACTATCTTAAATAAGAAGACTCATTACAGAAGGGGACGATTACTCATGAATGAAACCATTCAACATTTACTTAACCACCGGTCAGTCCGGAAATTCAAACAACATCAATTAGACGAAAAGACAATCGAGATACTTGTTAAAGCAGCGCAGGCTGCATCGACATCTTCTTATCAGCAAGCCTATGCGATCATCGGTGTCGAAGATGAAGAATTGAAACGACAACTAGTCGACGTTGCAAGTGGTCAACAATACGTGGCAGAAAATAGTTATTTCTTTGTATTTTGTATGGATTACCACAAACACATGTTAGCAGCAGAACTAGCAGGGGGGGATGTAAGTCGGACGATCGAGACGACAGAAGCACTTGTCGTAGGAGCTGTTGATGCGGGACTCGCCGCTCAAAATTTAGTCGTAGCTGCCGAGTCGCTCGGATATGGAACAGTCTATATCGGTTCACTGCGTAATGATGCCCGTCGTGTCAGCGAGCTCTTACAACTTCCTGATCACGTCGTACCGTTATTCGGAGTCGCAGTCGGTCTTGCGGATCAGCAACCTGGTAAAAAACCCCGCCTTCCGATGGATGCGGTCTTCCACCGGAATACGTATACTGATGACGATACGATGCGTGACTTACTGGCACAATACGAAGAGTCGACGTCATCGTATTACGGAGAACGGACCGGTGGTCAACGGACAGAAGGGTGGGTCAAACAGATGGCTGCCTCGATGCACGAACCGAAACGGACGTATCTCCGCGAATTCTTGAAAGAGAAACAAATCGCAAAAGATTGATACGGAGGTATCTGAATGGCAGAACATCAACCACAGCGCTCCCGCTTGGAGCGACGACGCCTAGAACTAGAAGAGCAAGCAAAAGAAGAGGCATTTTCGTCGGAAGAGTCGATTGCTCATGAACCACTTAAGGGACAGCAGGGAACAGAAACGTACCATCGATATGTTGAAGAGCAACGACGGGATCCAAAAAGTACATCGCGTCGTTCTAAAAACAGCGTACTGAAACAGGTCGCACAGATGATCGGGAGCGCAGGCTCGCGATTGTTTTCTAATCAAGAACGCTCGAGACGTTCGAGAAAGACTGGGCGATCAGAGCAATCCGTGCAAAAAAAACCTGACGTATCTTCAAAAGAAGCCTATCCTAAAAAAATCAAGAAAAAACGTCGTTTTAAACGAAAGCTTCTTGGATTGTTTTTGCTGTTGCTCATCGCATTCGTTCTTTTTGCCTCACAACCCTTCACGTTTTTGTTGATCGGTAGTGACGCACGACCTGGAGAATCGTTACGCGGGTCACGTTCAGACTCCCTGTCGGTTATGCAATTCATTCCACTTTCTCGAACGATTCAGTTGACGTCGATTCCTCGGGACACGTATACACCGATCTCCTGTGAGAATGGAAAGAAAGATAAAATCACACATGCTTTTGCCTTCGGTGGAGAAGAATGTACACAAGATGCCGTTTCTGGTTTACTCGATGAAGACATCGATGGAAAGATCGTCATCTCCTTCGATAGTTTCATCGGATTAGTTGATCAAATCGGCGGAATCGATCTTGTATCGACAGGAACGTTCTCCGAGCAGGATGCAAGTGGGAAAGCAAATCAGTATTCATTCCAGAAAGGAAAGGAATACCATATGGATGGTGCAATGGCACTTGCCTATTCGAGACACCGTAAAACGGACAATGACGGGGCACGCGCAAATCGTCAGTCGGAAGTCATCCAAGCCGTCGCGACGCACTTGTTGAAGCCAACTGGATGGTCGAAGATTCCGGCAGCGCACACGTATATGAAAGAAGAGATGAACCTCGATTTAAGTGTTCGTGAGATGGCAACAGCAGGTTTATCGATCGCCTTGATGTCAGAACGGAAACACTATGAAATTGAAGCCGTCAGTCAGCGACTGAATGGTATTTTCTATGACTTACCGAATGAGAAGGCACTGCAAGAACTACGTGATCGTCTCGATACGACGTTTTATGGTACCTTGAAGAACTAAAGGGGAGGGGTTTCCTTCTGGTCATTGCGGGTATAAATTGATGTACGTTGCTCCTTTGGTGGATTGTGTTAGGTCATCTCCGAAAGTAACGATTTTTGGACATGACATCATGACATTCCACGAAGGTGACTAACTTATCG
Organism: Exiguobacterium sp. UBA3491; assembly: GCF_002377745.1. Classification (NCBI taxonomy): domain Bacteria; kingdom Bacillati; phylum Bacillota; class Bacilli; order Caryophanales; genus Exiguobacterium; species Exiguobacterium sp. UBA3491. The sequence continues at coordinate 103,608 of NZ_DFQK01000030.1, read as the reverse complement.
AGGAGGGACCCCCCATATGAAAGTACTAGTTGTAGGTGCATCCGGTACGATTGGAGCGCGCGTCGTCAAATCGCTTGCCAAGGGTCATCAGGTCACGGTCATCGTTCGTCACGAACATCTGGTGGAACGATTCGAAAAACTCGGTGTCAAGGCACATTACGTCGATATTGAAACAGAACTCGAAAAAGTCATTGAACATGGAGTCGCAGGACAGGATGCAGTCATTTGTGCGGCGACCGCAGGAGTAGACGGCGAAGCAACGGAAATTGAACTGCTGGATCGGACAGTTGCCTTAAAAACGATCGATGCAGCTAAAAAAGCGCGTGTACGTCATTTCGTACTATTAAGTGCGTACGGTGCAGATCGACCTGAGCAATTTAAAAAGGATGTCTATCCGTTCTATGCTGCTAAGAATGCGGCTGAAGAGCAGATTGAACATAGCGGTTTGACGTATACGATCATTTGTCCCGTTGCCATCACGACTGGTGAAGGGCGAGGTTTAATTGAGGCAGATGAAGATTTGAAAGATACAAAGGATGCAACGATTTCGGAAACAGATGTCGCATCGATTCTCGTTGCTTCCGTTGATAATCGGTCAGTATTCAATCGACGTCTAGAAGTCAAGGAAGGGAAGACATCCTTGAATGAGGCCTTAGGCGGAACCGAGGCAGTCGGTAGCGTCAAAGATAACCGTCAAGTCAAAAAACAATTACCACGTTTTAACTAATCATTTAAAGAACATATCTAAATAAAATGAGGCGAACTCTTTTCTGTATACAAAACAGAAGAGTTCGTTTTTTTGTTGATAAAAGAAGACGGTCGAAAAGAGGAAGTCTGCTACACTTAACGAAGAAGGAGGGGATTAGATGTGAAAAAAATGTTGATCTATCTGATCCTAGCGATCGCTATCATCGGCATTGCCTATCAAGGTTATCAAACATACGATGCGAAGCAAAAGAAAGTGGAGCAACAACAAAAACAAGCATCGCAAGGTGGTCTAGAGGTAGGGATGAAAGCCCCGAATCTATCCTTGCGTCAAGAAGGAAAAACAATCGATCTAGACGAAATTAATCATGATGTCTTTGTTATTAATTTTTGGGCGACGTGGTGTCCACCTTGCAAACAAGAAATTCCAGAACTCAATGCCTTTGCACGACATACGAATATACCTGTTTATGGCATCAACGTCACGACATCGGAGCGGCGTGTTTCAGATGTTGCCGATTTTCTGAAGCAGACACCTGTTGAATATCCCGTGTTGTATGATCGAACAGGAAATTCAGAAGACGCCTATCGTCTCGTGGCAATGCCCGCAACCTACGTATTAGATCGTAAAGGAACGATTCTTGCAAAACATGTCGGTCCTGTGACGGAACAGATGTTAAAAGAGATGGTGAAACGAACAGGAGGATGACAATGGAACTCCTATGCGACAACTGCTCCTTTCAACAAACATTTCAACTCGGTCAACTAGATGGGTGGCCGACGTTTCCTGCTGTCTTGACACAAGGCGTTGAAGCGTTCATGACAGGTCTGCCGCTTTGGTTCGTACCGTCGATGCATGAACCGGTCTTACAGCGGACGTATGTGGACGACTGGAATCGTTTTCGTTTAATCCAATACTATCAGCTACATCAAGCAGAAGTAGCGGATGATTGGGTACCGTACCAATTAGACTTATATCATTGTCCGACATGTCACCAGTTTTCAAATCGATTTTGGTGTGCTTTATTTTTGCAATTGGATGTCGTACAGCCACAGTATGTGTGTCCAAACGATCAAACCATATTAGAACGAATCGAAATATCTGATGTCCATCAGTACCCTTGTCCGTCGTGTAGTCACCATTTCCTATATGTTCGTCGTTAAAGCGAAAAAGCCATTCGTTTCATGAAGGACTGATGAGAGAAATTTTTCTCTATAGTCAATGCATGATACCGAATGGCTTTTTATCGATCATCAGCCCATTTGCCGAAACGAAAACGTTTGAAAGGAAGAGGGTGATGAATTGCTGACATCTAACGTATAAGTCGTACCGTCAAAAATAATTGTATCGCCTAATCTTGCTTCAGGTGGTAAATAACGTCGTGGAATGAAGCTTGAACCATTTTCCCACAGTAGAACGGCATATTTACCATCAAGTCGCTCCAGCGTACCACGTTTGATCATATTAACTCCTCCCACAATTACATCGAAGTCGTTCCTCGGTCGAACAGGAACGTACTCTCTCTCTATCATTCTCTGTAATTTATATTCTTATGTTTGGTATATTCCCAGTTCGTTTCATCTTTACACATAATTCTTTAAAAAAACGTGATTCCAAGCCGTTTTCATCGTAATTCGGACGTAATTAACTGGAAATAAAAGCGATAGTGGCAGAAAAAAAGATCCGATATGTCATATCGGACCTCTAATATGAAATATACTTAAGAAGCGAGGGACTGTTTCGTTTCGACTTTAGTCGGACGAAGAAAAGCAAGTAAGAACGTAAACAATGGTGAGAGAAGTAAAAAGAATGCGAACGGGATGTATTCCGTTACCGGAACACCCAGTGTTGAAGCGAAGAATGCTCCGGAAACTCCCCACGGAATGAGTGGATTGACGAGTGTTCCTCCATCCTCTAGTGAACGAGAAAGGAAACGTGGATCAATCTGACGTTCTTCAAAAACCCGTTTAAATGCTTGTCCTGGCAATAAAATCGACAAGTACTGTTCTCCAGCCATCACGTTGACACCGATGGAAGATAAGGCAACAGCAGAGATGATACTTCCATCGCGTTTGAGTCGTGAAACGGTCCGTTCAATGATGACATCGATGACACCGATGCCGCGTAAAACACCACCGAAAGCGAGTGCGAGCATGACGAGGGAAACGGACCACATCATTGATTGCAAGCCACCCTTACTGATGATTGCTGCGACGGTTTTACTAGAAGATTCTAGTTTTAAACCGTTTTGAATGACGGCCATCCAATTTGAAACGTCCCAATTTCCTTGAACGAGACCTGTTAACAATAGACCACTTAAGACACCAGCTACAAGTGTCGGGATGACCGGCATCTTACGCAATGCTAGAACCATGACAAGTAAAGGAGAAAGTAGCGTCCATGGTGATAGATGGAACAAGCGGGCTAATTCCTCTTGTGTCGTTTTCACAACAGTCGAATCGACCGTGCCACTGCTACGTCCAAAGATGAAGAACAAAATAAATGTGATCGTGATGGCAGGAATCGTCGTTCCCATCATGAAACGAATATGATCAAATACGGTAACGTTGACGATTCCCGGTGCAAAGTTCGTCGTATCTGACAAAGGTGACATCTTATCTCCAAAACACGCGCCACTGATGATAGCACCTGCTGCAAGTGCGGGATTGACACCTAATGCGATTGCGATTCCCATTAAGGCAACACCAACCGTACCGATCGTCGTAAATGAACTGCCTGTAAAGGTCGAAACGACCATCGCAATGAGAAGGGCGCTCGGTGCGAACCAAGTCGCCGAAAGAGTGGATAAACCAAAATGAAGAAGGGTCGGCACTGCGCCACTCATCATCCAGACTGCGATCGTTATGCCGACGAGTAACATGATTAAGATTGGTTTAATCGCTTCCCGAATACCTTGAATCATATGATGTTCAACGTCTTCGAACTTAAATCCACGATAAACAGCATATCCTGAGACGAAAATAAGACTGGATAAGATGGCAAGATGCGGTTCGGCTTTAGCACCGAATAACGCGGACAATAAGATGATGATGATGATTCCTAGGATAGCTGCGGATTCACGGAATGACATGCGCATGCTTCCACCTCCTTAAAAGAATATGGATTAGATGATAGTCCTCTGTTGCTAACACGCTTTTATGCATGAAAGCAATGAACAAACGCAATCTTAACGAATAATAACGTTGGCGTCAACTATAAGAGATTCGCCAATGAATTAGAAAAGAGTATATATGTGACGATTTTTTGTCGTAAACGCTTTCTTTTTTTCTTTAAATCTTGCACAATAGGAAGTATCAGATGACATTTTTGTGAACGATGAGGAGGATACATATGTTTACAATGATTTTTGTGGTAGTCGTTGCGATCATGGGTGCAGGCGTATTTGGGATCGATCATCTCGTAGCACAACGTGCTGAAAAGC
>NZ_DFQK01000030.1:85617-99435 GCF_002377745.1 Exiguobacterium sp. UBA3491 | reverse complement strand
GGGGGCTGTCTTATAGAAGACAATCACTTCAACGCTTCTTTTTTGCATAAAAACTAATAAAAATTCAATTGACAGTATAAAAATACATATGTTTAAATCGGTATAACATTCTTTGAAGGGGAGCGTACAGTTATGAAATGTACCATCATCGGAGTAACAGGATACACCGGAATTGAGCTATTAAGGCTATTAGAAGCACATCCTTCATTTGAGATCGTTTGTTTGATGAGTGATTCGATGGCAGGACAATCGATGAATGAGTTATTCCCATTCATGAATAAAAAAACGTATTCATTATTATCTTCCTTTTCCGTAGAACATTTAACGGAAACAGAGACAGACATAGTGTTCTTAGCGACACCGAGTGGAGTCTCGAAACAATACTTAGAACAACTTCAAAATTGGTCCGGTTACGTTATCGATTTAAGTGGTGATTTACGACTACCGTCTGAATCGTATGAAGCTTGGTATGATAAGGAACCAATTGATGCCCAGTTACAACAAAAAGCGACGTATGGTTTACCGGAATGGAATCGTCAAGCAATCAAAACGAGCAGATGGATTGCGAATCCCGGTTGTTATGCGACAGCGGTCCTTCTTGGACTAGCACCATTCGTAAAAGAGAAAAAAATCGATCCCTCTCAAATCATCATCCAAGCATCTTCTGGTCTAACGGGAGCAGGAAAGACGTTGACGACACAGACTCATCATGTCCATTCCAGTGAAAACGTTCGTTTATATAAAGTAAATCAACACCAACATATTCCAGAAATTGAACAGGCACTTCTCGAATGGAGCGGTTCATCGTATCCGATCACGTTCTCGACGCAATTATTACCGATCAATCGAGGCATCATGGCGATCATGACGGTCCAGCCGTTCCTTGATCAATCAGAAGCAGAATGGCGATCCTGGTTGACGGAACAGTATGCAACGGAACCGTTTATACGAGTACAACACAGCGATCCGGAGATTAAGTCCGTCGTGGGTAGCAACCACTGTGATTTGACCATCTATAAGGATGAACGGACAGGGCGCGTTACCATCGTTTCGGTCATCGATAATATGCAAAAAGGTGCTGCCGGACAGGCCGTTCAAAATGCCAACATTCTAGCAGGATTTGATGAAATGTCTGGTTTGACCCAACAACCGATCTTTATTTAAACACTTGGAGACGAAAGAGGAGGAACGCCTGTGTGGCAAGTACAAGTAGAGACCCCATTGACGATCACGACACCGAAGGGATTTCAAGCATCAGGGGTACACGTGGGGCTAAAGCGAAAGCGAAAGGATCTTGGTTTGATTTGGTGTGAGGAAGGAGCAAGTGCCGCAGCTGTCTATACGACGAATCAGGTGCAAGCAGCACCGATTACTGTGACGAAGCAAGCGATTCAGGCGTCACAAGGACGCATTCATGCCGTCCTCGTCAACAGCGGGAACGCGAATGCCTGTACGGGAGAACTTGGTCTATCACATGCGTATACATCACAACAAGCATTAGCGACACACTTCGGGATCGCTCCTGAACAAGTTGTCATCGCTTCGACTGGGATCATCGGTCAACCGTTAGCGATTGATACGTTACTAGCGGGCATTTCACAGTTGGCTCCAGGGCAGGATGACACGTCAGCCGATTCGTTTGCGCATGCGATTTTGACGACCGATACCGGTAAGAAATCAGCAGGACAACAATACATGCAAGGGGATGTCCAAATTTCAGTATGTGGTGTAGCGAAAGGGTCAGGGATGATTCATCCGAACATGGCGACGATGCTTGGATTCTTGACGACCGATGCGACGATTGAACCGGATGTCTTACAGACACTATTGCGCCGGACGATTCATCGGACGTTTAACTGCATTACCGTAGATGGAGACAGTTCGACAAATGACATGGTCATGATTTTAGCGAGTGGAGCTGCAGGGGGAGCGCCGATCGTTGAAGGTACGGACGAAGCATTCGCATTCGAACAGGCCATCGAAACGGTTTGTCAAGATTTAGCGAAACAAATTGCGCGGGACGGGGAAGGTGCGACGAAGTTAATCGAAGTGACGGTAAAGGGGACACAAACCGATGAAGTAGCGCGAATGGTCGCTAAACAAGTCGTCGGATCGTCTCTCGTCAAAACAGCAATCTTTGGGGAAGATGCGAACTGGGGACGAATCATCGCTGCTGTCGGAAGTATCAAGGAGCCGCTTGATGTATCAAACGTTGATATTAAAATTGGTTCGCAGTGGGTGTTACAACAGAGCATGCCTATTTTATTTGATGAAACAATCGCATCGCAGGACCTTGCGCAACAAGACGTCCGAATTCATATCAATTTGAATGATGGAGTAGGACAAGGACACGCCTATGGTTGTGACCTGACGTACGATTACGTCAAAATCAATGCGAGTTACCGGACATGACGAAACGAAAAGTTATCAAACTGGGTGGTAGTGTATGGGAGCAATTGGATGCGCGGTATTTCGAGGAATGAAAAGCGTGGGTCGAAACCGGTAACGAACTATTGATCGTGCATGGGGGTGGTCCACTTCTATCGAGTTACTGTGAACAAGAGGGAATCAAACCCGTGTTTCGAGATGGTGTCCGTGTGACGACGGATGGTGTGTTACTCGGGGCGCGACGGATCTTAGCAGGGGAAGTCCAATCCGGGATCGTCCAGCAATTGAATCAGGCAGGAATTCCAGCGGTCGGGATGAGCGGGTTAGACGGTGCGAGCGTCCATGGTAAAAAAGTCAAAGGACTCGGGGCAGTTGGTCAAATTACGCACATTCATCCACGATTGTTCACAGTGTTGAGTACGAATGGTTATGTGCCGGTCGTCACATCCCTTGTCACAGGGGAACAAGGTGTATTGAACAGTAACGGGGATGCGTGTGCCATTGCTGTCGCGAAGGCATGGTCCGTCGATCGATTTGAATTGTTGACGGATGTCGAAGGTGTAAAAGTAAACGGTGACTATCAATCAGAAATCACGTCTGCAGCTATCGAAGCTGCGATCGCGTCGGGAGAAATTTACGGGGGAATGATTCCGAAGGTCGAAGCGATGATGCAGGCCACTCAGCATGGTATTTCAGAGGTCGTCATTCGATCGGGAAAAAATGCGTTAGCTGCAGGGACACGAATCAAGGAGGAATTACATGAGTGCACTACTACCCACTTATCGACGTACTGATGTGGAATTGGTCAAAGGACAAGGATCAATCGTAGAAGATGCGACAGGAAAGACGTATCTTGATTTCATCATGGGAATCGCTGTATGCAACACAGGGCACCGTCATCCTTATGTTCAGCAACGGCTAGAGGAACAGTTGAACCGAATTTGGCATACGTCGAATCTGTTTCAAATCGCGGCACAAGAGCGGGTCGCCGAGCGACTGACGGAAGACAGTCATCTCAGTCATGCTTTCTTTTGTAACAGTGGTGCTGAAGCAAACGAGGCGGCGTACAAACTCGTTCGAAAATGGACAGGGAAAACAGAAGTTGTCACGTTTAAACAATCTTTCCATGGTCGGACATTTGCGATGATGGGCGCAACAGGACAGGAAAAAATCAAAGCGGGATACGGGGAGATGGTGAATGGATTCAAACATCTACCGTTTAACGAGATGGAAAGCCTATCAGCAATTACGAATCAAACTGCTGCTGTATGGCTCGAAATCATTCAAGGAGAGGGTGGGGTCGTCGTCGCTGACGATGCGTGGCTAGAAGCGTTGATGAAGAAGGCGCAGCAATACGATGTCAAAATCATCGTCGATGAAGTGCAAACCGGAATTGGTCGGACGGGTTCACGTTTTGCATTTGAGCAGACACCACTCGTACCGGATATCATCACGCTTGCGAAAGGACTTGGAAGTGGACTCGCGGTTGGTGCGCTACTCGCAACGGAAGAGGCAGCAGAAGTATTCACGCCCGGATCGCATGGTTCGACATTTGGTGGAAATCCACTCGCGATGACAGCTGCAGAAGCAACACTTGACCTCTTGTTAAGTGACACTGTCATGGCAGACATTCAAGAAAAAGGTGAATATTTACGTCAACAATTAGAAAAAAAATTACCCAAGTCGATCGTGAGTTCTATTCGTGGTCGTGGCTTGATGATTGGTATTGAATGTACGATGCCTGTCGCACCGCTGATTGACGGCTTACGTGAGAATGGTCTTCTTGTCGTTTCGGCTGGTCCTCATGTCATTCGCTTGTTGCCATCGTTATTCGTGACGGAACAAGAACTCACGCAAGCCATCGAAAAAATACAACTCGTTTGTCGACAGGAGGTCATCGTATGAAACAATCCGGAAAACTAACGCTTGCGAACGGAACGACGTTTACCGGTTCGTGGCAAGGAACAGTTCCAGTCAAAGGAGAAGTCGTCTTTTTTACTGGGATGACAGGATATCAGGAAGTCTTAACGGATCCATCTTATCAGGGGCAAATTCTTGTCTTCACATATCCGTTGATCGGTCAATACGGTATTCAAGCGGAGGCGTCAGAAAGCAACCAGATTCAAGTCGCTGGTGTCATCGTCCAAACTTTGGCTGAGGATGGGCAAGGAACATCACTCGCAAGCTGGCTAGGCGAAGCGAATGTTCCGGTTTTGTCGGGAGTCGATACGCGTTCCCTTGTACATCTATTACGGACAGAGGGCGACCAATTTGGAGACATGATGCAGGAGAATATGACAGTACCGGAGTCAGTAGACGCAGCATACATCGCTTCTGTGTCGACGACTTCAAACGTTGAATACGTTCCGGAAGTCGAAGAGGGTCATGTCGTCTGTATCGATTACGGTGTGAAACAATCGATGATCGATGCTTTGCTTGAACGGCATATGCGTGTGACGGTCGTGCCATACGATACGACACCGGAACGGATTCAAGCACTGGCACCAGACGGTCTGCTGTTTTCCAATGGACCTGGTGATCCGACGCAACTAGATCCATTCCTTTCAGAAATCCGTGAACTGGCGACGAGCTATCCGACACTTGGTATTTGTATGGGACACCAAGTTCTCGCTCATGCGTTCGGTTGTACCTTATTAAAACAACATCATGGACACCGAGGAGCGAATCATCCTGTACGTCATCTAGCATCCGGACAAGTATTCATGACGTCTCAGAATCATGGTTATGCCGTTGATGTTAAAAGCATCGAAGCGTCTGAGATGGAACTTGCGTATGAACACATCAATGATGGATCCGTTGAAGGATTGATTCATCCGGCTCTACCGATCATGACAGTCCAGTTTCACCCAGAAGCGAGTCCAGGACCGACAGAGGCGATGGTCGTCTTCGATCAATTCGTAAATACCGTATTACATCAGGAGGTAGCATATGTGGGATAAACAGAAAGTACTCGTCATCGGTTCGGGTCCGATCGTCATCGGACAAGCAGCAGAATTTGATTATTCCGGCACACAAGCCTGTCAGGCGCTTCGAGAAGCGGGATGCGAGGTCATCTTAATGAATTCGAATCCGGCTACTATCATGACGGATCCGAGCACGGCAGATCATGTCTACATTGAGGCGATGACTCTTGAAAAAGCAACAGCTATCATCAAACAAGATCGACCGTCCCATCTCCTAGCGACGGTCGGCGGACAAACGGCACTCAATCTTGCAATGTCACTCGAAGAAGCAGGAGTACTTGAGCAATACGGTGTCGAACTCCTAGGGACATCGCTTGAGACGATCCGAGACGGAGAAGATCGCGAACGATTCAAGCAAAAGATGATCGAGCTCGCGCAACCGCTCCCGGAAAGTCAAACGATCGAATCGTTAGCAGAGCTTGAAGAATTCATGGAAGTACATGGTGTCCCACTCGTCATCCGACCAGCCTTTACGCTCGGGGGAACGGGCGGTGGAATTGCGCTGACAAAGGACGAAGCACGTCTGCTAGCGCAAAACGGCTTACAAGCAAGTCCGATTTCACAGTGTTTGGTTGAAGTGAGTATTGCTGGTTATAAAGAAGTCGAATATGAAGTCATGCGTGACAGTGCAGATACGACGATCATCGTCTGTAACATGGAAAACATTGATCCCGTCGGTGTCCATACCGGAGACTCTGTCGTCTTTGCACCGATTCAATCGATTTCGGATCGAATGAATCAGCAATTGCGGACGGAAGCGCGTAAAATCGTGTCGCACCTCGGTGTCATCGGTGGATGCAATATCCAGTTTGCGATCCACCCGACGGAAGAACGCTACTTCGTCATTGAAGTCAATCCGCGTGTCAGTCGCTCTTCAGCACTTGCTTCCAAAGCGACGGGGTACCCGATTGCGAAATTAGCGACGCGTCTTGCACTCGGTGAGCGACTCGACGACTGTATCAATCCTGTCACGAAGGAGACGATGGCGAGCTTCGAACCGACGATGGATTATATCACGGCAAAAGTGCCTTGTTTCCCGTTCGATCTATTTACTGACAGTAACCGGACACTTGGTACACAAATGAAGGCGACCGGTGAAAGTATGGCAATGGGGAAGACGCTGGAAGAAGCGTTACAAAAGGCGTGGCGTGGTGCAGGAGTCGAGCAATCGCCTCTTTATCCGACATGGATGAAAACAGCGGAGGCTGGCGTATTGTGGAAAGAAATAAAAGTGCCGACGGACCGTCGTCTGCTCGCGATGTTAGCACTACTAGATCGTCAGGAAACGACCGTCGAAGAACTCGTCGAACAGACGAAAGTACAAGCTTTATTCGTCAAAGTACTCCAGCGCCTCGTCGATCAGCAACAAAAAATTGATTTATCGAATGAAAGTTCTTTAAAACAGACAAAAATGATGGGCTTCACGGACGAACAAATTGCCTTTCTGACGGGTGTCGGTGCTGTAGACGTCGAGCATTTACGTAAAGAGAAAGGCATCCTTCCTGTCTATCATATGATTGATACATGTGCAGGAGAGTTCAAGAGTGCAACTCCTTACTTCTACGGAAACTGGAATGGTCAAACGGAAGTCACTGCATCGACGAAAAAGAAAGTCGCTGTCATCGGTGCGGGACCCATTCGGATCGGTCAAGGAATCGAATTTGATTATTGTTCCGTTCACGCGGTACGTGCACTACAAGCATCCGGTTATGAAACGATCATGATCAACAATAATCCGGAGACCGTCTCGACCGACTTCGAAGTCGCAGATCGCCTATATGTCGAGCCGCTGACACTCGAAGACGTCATGCATGTCCTAGAAGCAGAGGATTGCCAAGATGTATTAGTCCAGTTCGGAGGACAAACGGGGATTTCGCTTGCGTCTGGTTTGGAGAACGCCGGTTATCATCTTCTTGGAACGACGGCAGCTGTCATCGATCAAATGGAAGACCGTGAGCGGTTCTATCAATTTTTAGACGACATCGGTGTCGATCGTATTCCAGGACAAGAAGTGGCGACACACGAACAAATGATAGAAGTCGCAACAACGATTGGTTACCCGGTCATGATTCGTCCTTCCTATGTCATCGGAGGTAAGGGGATGCATATTATCCACGATCAAGAGCAATTAGAGACGATCGTTTCCGAATTAGCATTCCCTGTCCTCGTGGATGCCTACCTCCAAGGAAAGGAAATCGAAGTCGATTGCATTACGGACGGAACAACGACGTACGTTCCGATTTTGATGGAGCAATTGGAACGGGCAGGAGTTCACTCTGGAGATTCGACGATGATTCTACCACCTGTATCGCTCAGCGCAACCGTTCAGAGCGAAGTAGAACGAATTGCACAGATGATCGGGCAACGGATGGATTATAAAGGAGCGTACAATATCCAATTCGTCTTGCATGACGATCAGGTCTACGTGCTAGAAATCAATCCGCGTGCCTCCCGCACGTTACCGATCGTCGCCAAAGTAACGGGTCAACCAATCTTGCAGTGGGCAGTCCAAGCTGCTGTCGGTCAAGCGGTCGCACTACCAACAGAACAGACGAAACTTAATTTCCATGCCGTCAAGACCCCTGTTTTTTCAACGCTGAAACTACAAGGAGTCGATCCGAAAACAGGCCCTGTCATGCGTTCGACAGGTGAAACGTTGCAATGGACGACAGACGGACTGGCACTGGAGCGTTTCATTTTCGACGAGACGACGAAACGACATTTGACCGCAAGAGACATCATCGTTGCTGGAGCAGATACCGAGGCATTCGGAACAGGTGTAGCGTTAGATGAAACGATCGACTGGGCACAATGTGCGATTTTCTATTCACACGTGACAGAAGAAAAAACGAGTCGCGAAGCAGCGCTTGCTGCCGGAGTACAAGTTCTGACAGAACCTGAACTAGCACAGTATCATCTACAAGCGGTAGAAAAGTCCCCTTGTGCTGTGAAGCCACTTCATACATGGACAGAGCCGATCAAGGAGGAAGTACAATGAAGACGATGCAACAACTGCAACATTTTTTGACGATGGCGGAACTGACGCCGGAAGCATTGACGGAGCTATTGGCACTCGCGAAAGACATCAAGCATCAACCAAGCGTTTACCAAAACGTATTAAGCCATAGAAAAGTGGCCTTATTGTTTGAAAAGGCATCGACGCGAACTCGTCTATCATTTGAAGTGGGTGTCGTCGAACTCGGCGGACATCCAGTCGTACTGAGTGGAGCAGATATGCAAATCGGTCGGGGGGAGCCGCTTTCTGATACGATTCAAGTCATGAGCCGTTACGTCGACGCCCTGATGATCCGGACGTTCGGTCATGAGATCGTCGACACGCTGGCGGCACACGGCACGATTCCAATCATCAATGGATTGACGGATCTACACCACCCGTGCCAAGTCCTTGCTGACTTGCTGACGATCGAAGAGACATTCGGAACCCGGCCTGGAAAGATTTTGACATATATCGGGGACGGGAACAATATGGCGCATTCGCTAATGATTGGTGGAGCGCTCAGTGGAATGGAAGTCCGAATTTGTGCGCCAGCAGCCTATGCTCCTAATCCACAAGTCGTTCATGAGGCACAAGCCATCGCAAAAGAAACAGGTGGAAATATCATCGTCATGACGGACCCTAAGGAAGCAGCGAGTGGTGCGGATGTCGTGTATACGGATGTCTTCGCAAGCATGGGGCAAGAGGAAGAAGCGACGATGCGTCTGCAAGCATTTGAAGGATATCAGGTCAATGCCGATATCATGAATCAAGCGAATGATGAAGCCATTTTCTTGCACTGCCTGCCGGCACACCGTGGGGAGGAAGTCACGGCAGACGTCATCGATGGCAAGCAATCTGTCATCTTCGATCAAGCCGAGAATCGTCTCCATGCACAAAAAGCGTTACTCGTCACATTACTTGGATAATCATAAAAGACTCGGTCGCCGATTTAGCGACCGAGTCTTTTAGTTGATGAAAGTTAATCGTAGTGACGCCGTGCTAATCGTTCCTCGTGTTCTTGTTTGACTTGTCGCTTATTTTTTTCGTGCAGACGTTTCATGAACGGAGTCGTTTGCCAGGATGGTGCCCAGTCAGATTCTTTTCCGGCACGGAGCGCGAGGATATAATCATAGCTCTGATGAAGTCGTTCAATCATCTCCGTTCGGACATCGCAAATGTGACCGTGTCCGGGAATCAAGAGTTTGACTTCATATTCATAAATGAACGACTCAAGTAGTTCGAGTGTCGTCAAATATTCAGAGGAATCGTGTTCAATCAAAGGGATTTCAATATCGGAAGCATAATCACCGCAGACTAACAAGTGAAGTGGCATGACGATGAAGGAAAGGTGAGTCGCTTCATGACCGGGCGTCATAAAGAAGATCAGCTTCGTCTGTCCAATCGTCAAAATCGTTTCAGACTCATGGATCACATGCGTCACATCTGGAAATAGCACGGGGGAGTCGATGTAAAATTCATCGTTAAAGTCTTGAACGGCTTTGAGCGCTTCTTGTCGATCGACATCGATGAACGGTTTAGAAGCGATGACGATGGCATCCGTAAAGGCGTAAGCACCTAAAATATGATCAAAATGAGCATGCGTATAGACGACATATAATGGTCGTTCACGACGCACGATTTCAACGTCTCGACGAATCGTTGCAATCTCATCAGGAAGCCAGCCAGGATCGACGACAATCAGACAATCAGGCGTCTCGATCAATGTTGAGGTCGTTTTCATAAGTGTACTTTGATAAATCGTCACGCCAGGCATTTTCATCTGAATCATACGAATCCTCCTTTACGAATCTCTATCTATATCGTTGTATACCCATAAATTCGTTGGAATCATCAGCAGAACCAATAAAAAAGACGACTCGCACGCCGCGAGTCGCCTGCCCTCTAGAGGGAAATGGTCCTAGACCTATGTTATGTCATAATTGGAGCGGGTGAAGAGAATCGAACTCTCGTCATCAGCTTGGAAGGCTGAGGTTTTACCATTAAACTACACCCGCGTATTGGCTACATGAAATATAGTAGCATAGCAAAGAGAGCATTTCCATAACTTTTATGAAAAAAGGCAATTTCTTTTGAGATTCAGTGTACAATAATACTAGTTAATCGTTTGCACTGGTAATCTTGATTTGTAATATGGGTAAAGTTGGGTAGAGGAGAGAGTGTCTGGTGAATGAAGTAAGAGTTTGGAGCGAACAGCCGATGGGAAAAGGATGGGAAGCAATTTGTCATCACCAATTCGATCGTCATCGCTTATTGATAGGAGAGTGGTTCCATAACGTAGGTGTACTTGCTTTTTCCATCAATCAAGATGCGGATTTGTTACCGGATGTCCTTCCAAACACATTCGATCTGCCGCTCGTCTCGGAACGTGTGCAGCGAGTCATTACAGCATATGCGCCCTTTTCTGTACAATGTCTCAAGGTACATCTTGAGACGAAGGACGGAGTGGTTCCGTACTATCTTCTCAATCTCTTATCTGTCAGTCGGATCGAACATTTACATACGACGGATGTATTCCGTCCGATTCCGAGACGGCGCGTCTATTTTTTGACAGAGCGACGAATCAGCGATTCGATATGTCCGCATCATCTTATGCGAGATGAGCGAACACATCGCATGTTCGTCTCTGCTCAACTCGCTCGACAATTCGAGCGTATGGCTGTGACGGGTATTCGCTTTGAAGAGATACAAAGAATGGAGGAATTCAAATGAAACAGTACACAGTCGATCATTGGATCACGCTAGAATATCCAAAGGTATTTGAATATCAAGAAGAAGAAACATACGTCAGTTTTTATTCAACAGACGAAAATGCAATGGGCACGCTACAATTATCCATTTATGAGTCCGATTCAGAAGAACTGACACCGTATGAAGCGGCAGAACAAGAAATCAATTTGTTGGTAGAAGAGTTCGGCATCGAACTGACGGGAGCACTTGAAGTCCGCCGTAATTCAACAAAAGAAGCATTGCTAGCAGTAGACGGGAAAGAAGAAGATATCTTCTTACGCATCTATGCGTATTCAGACGGGGAACGGCTAGTCCTATTGACATACTCCGCAGAACGCGAGACGCTTGAAATCGAGGAAATCGAAGCGATGATTTCTTCACTAACTTGGATTCAATGAAGTACACAATAGATTGTTCAAAAGGCAGCAGATCCAAGGATCTGCTGCCTTTTTGTATCGATCGATATGACTTAAGAAGAACGAGAAGATGAGCGTGTAGCTGCAGGGTTGACTTGTTTATTCAACCAGCTCGCGATATCTGCGAAAACGCGGATACGTTCGAACTCATGGAAGAGCTCGTGGCGTAACCCTTTATAAATCGTCAGCTGTACGGCATCGACACGGACACGGTTATACATATCGAACAGATGATGGATACCTTTGCCGTCAAATGCGACCGGATCATCGCCACCCGCGATCAACAAGAGCGGTAAATGTCGCGGGTGCTGATAGATGGAGGCAAGTGCGTTGACGAGTTTCGTTGCGTGCAAGAGTTCATGGAAGAACCCGAGTGTGACCGTTTGACCGGATAACGGATCTTCATCATAGCGCATGACGGATTGTGGATCCGAAGAGAGCCAGGCATTTTTCGATAGTGCCGGGAAGAAACGTAGATTATAGCGTCCGAAGACCAGTTGTCCGAAACGTTCAGTAAGATGTGTAGAAGAAAGCTGATTGATTTGGCGTTCGACGAGCTTTTCGCTGATGTTACCGAGTAAACCTGTGCTCGTCGGAGGGCCGCTCGCGATGATTCCTGCTACCGTGTGACCGAGTGTTTGACCAATCCGGCGAGCGATCAACGAACCAAAACTGTGACCGAAAATGAATACTGGTAACGTCGGGTAACGTTCTTTGATGTCAGAGACGAGTTCTTCTGCGTCCTGCATCAATTGATTAAAACCTTGATTAGGTTCAAGATGACCGAGTGTCCCGCGCTGTGCAGCTTGAGTTCCGAAACAGCGCAAATCTGCGATGATCGTGTGGTAATGATGAGCATAGAGGAATTCTGCGAATTCCTCATACCGTGCGCCATGCTCCATCATCCCGTGAAAGACGATCACGACTCCTTTCGAATCATGTGCTTCGAGGCTATGCAATGTCGTAGTATAGCCGTCAGAGGCTATCCAGTGTGAATGATCAATCGTCATGTAACTCATCCTCTCATTAAGAAAGTCCGAATACCTGTCCGTCTTCCGAAACGCCCATATGGAAGGCAGCAGGAACCGCGGGTAATCCCGGCATCGTTAATACATTCCCAGTCAATGCAACGATGAATCCTGCACCAATCGATGGTCGGATTTCACGAACTGTAATCGTGAAGTCTTCGACACGACCATACCGAGCGGGGTCATCTGTTAAAGAAAATGGCGTTTTTGCCATACAAATCGGTAAATGATTCAATCCCATCTCCGTACACCGTTCGAGTTCGCGGAGGGCTTTGTCTTCAAAATGAACGTCGGCTGCGCCATAGACACGTTTTGCGATACGTTCGATCTTTTGACGAAGCGGCAACTCGTCAGGGTACAGTGGACGGAACTGGCTTGGTTCCTCAAGTGCTTGCATGACTTCCGCGACGAGTGCTTCACCGCCGGCACCGCCTTTACTGAAGACTTCGCTTTCCGCCACACGAATATTTCGTTCCTGGCACCATGTCAAAATCATGTTCCGCTCGGCTTCCGTATCGGTGAAGAAACGGTTCAAGGCAACGACGGCAGGGACACCGAACAAGTTCATCGTCTCAACGTGTTTTTCAAGTAAAGCAAGACCATCCGTTAAGGCAGCGAGGTTTTCTTCGCTGAGTTGTGTTCTGTCTACACCACCATGCATCTTCAAGGCACGAACCGTAGCGACGATGACGACGGCATCCGGATGGAGTTCGCCAATCCGAGATTTGATATTGAAGAATTTCTCAGCTCCTAAGTCAGCGCCGAATCCTGCTTCTGTGACAACGTAGTCACTTAACTTCAACGCGGTTTGTGTAGCAATCAAAGAGTTGCAGCCGTGTGCGATGTTCGCGAACGGTCCGCCATGAATCAATGCCGGTGTTCCTTCGACGGTCTGAACGAGGTTTGGGCGGAACGCATCTTTTAGAAGCAACGTTGCAGCTCCTGATGCTTGAATATCCTTGACCGTAACCGGCTGTTGATCGTACGTATACGCAACGACAATGCGGCTCAGGCGTCGTTCGAGATCCGTGATAGAGTCTGATAGACAGAGGACAGCCATGATTTCGGAAGCGACCGTGATATCGAAGCCATCTTGACGCGGAACGCCATGTGCAGGACCGCCGAGACCAATCGTAACTTGGCGCAAGGCACGGTCGTTTAAATCAAGCACACGTTTCCAGACGATACGGCGTGGATCAATGCCAAGAATGTTGCCTTGATGCAGGTGATTGTCGAGCAAGGCACTGATTGTATTA
>NZ_DFQK01000030.1:39695-85593 GCF_002377745.1 Exiguobacterium sp. UBA3491 | reverse complement strand
GCATGCATATCACCTGTGAAATGGAGATTGATCTCCTCCATCGGCAGGACTTGGCTATAGCCACCACCACACGCACCACCTTTTAATCCCATCGTCGGACCAAGTGAGGGTTCCCGTAAACAAATCATCGTCTTATGGTTTGCTCGGTGTAGTGCTTGTCCGAGTCCGACAGTGACGGTTGATTTCCCTTCACCGGCAGCCGTTGGATTGATAGCAGTGACAAGAATCAGTTTGCCGTCAGATTTCGTTCCCAACCGGTTCAGCAGCCCGTCTGTCAACTTCGCTTTATACTTTCCGTACGTATCAAAATCTTCTTCTTGCAAACCAATCCGATCCGCGATTTCTCGAATCGGGCGTAAGACAGTTTGTTGTGCGATTTCTAAGTCAGAACAAATGGTCTTTTCCATGGTATCGACTCCCTCTTTGATTGGATCTCTCTTTTTTTAATAGTAGCCTATCTAGTGCGAACGCGCCAAAAGAAAACGTTCAATATTTTCCACCCAATGGGTCAAATGGTGACGTGTTCAAGTGTAAGTGAAAGACGTACTGTAGAGTGGAGGAGGGATGAAACAATGACATCTGGACAAAAGAAGTGGAAACGCGGTCTTGATTTTTGGCTCTTCGTCGGACCGGTCTTTCTTGTATTCGCAGTGATCGTGCTTGTACCGTTTTTCAATGGCGTCATGTATTCGTTCACGGACTGGAATGGTGTAACGGGAGAATTAAATTGGATCGGCTTTGATAACTATGTCCGTCTCTTTACGAGTGACGAGCAGTTTCAGCAGTCATTTTGGTTGACTACGAAATATACGGTCGTCGCCGTCGTCTTAACGAATGTCGTCGGTTTCATCTTGGCGTTCTTATTGACACAAAATATTCGCACACGTAATTTTTTACGGACAATATTCTTTATGCCGAACTTGATCGGTGGATTGATTCTCGGATTCGTCTGGCAGTTCATCTACGTCAAAGGCTTTGCATCAATCGGTGAATTGACAGGGTGGAGCATATTTGAACTTCCATGGTTAGGAGATGCCCGAACAGGGTTCTGGGGTATCGTCATCGTTTCAATTTGGCAAGGTGGCGGTTACATCATGGTCATCTATATCGCGGCTCTACAAAACGTTCCTCAAGAGCTGATTGAAGCAGCAAAAATCGATGGGGCCAATCGTCTATCGACGTTACGGAACATTACGTTGCCACTGATTATGCCGTCCGTCACCATTTGTCTGTTCTTAACGATTTCGTGGTCCTTCAAGTTATTCGATACGAACTTGTCACTAACGAATGGTGGACCCTTCAAATCGACCGAAATGCTTGCTTTAAACATTTACAAGGAATCGTTTACGAATAATAATCTTGGACTCGGTTCAGCGAAAGCAATCATCTTCTTCGTTGTTGTTGCGGCGATTACAGTCACTCAAGTCTATCTGACGAAAAAACGGGAGGTGGAAGCATGAGTACGGCACAACCGTTACCTACTCCGCAAGAGGAGAAACCAAAGCGCTCTAAAAAGGCGAGAGGTCGTTATTCACTCCGTCTTGGAACAGTCGAACTAGCAGCCTTATTGATGGGGCTTCTGTATATGATTCCGTTTTATTACGTCGTCTCGAATTCATTCAAGACGCAGGGAGATATCTTTACGAACACATCGGGTCTACCAAAGGAATGGATGACTTCCAACTATTCAGAAGCATGGGAAGCCATGAACTTCGGAAAAGTCTTTTTAAACTCCGTCATCATTACAGTCGGTGCTAATGCGGTCATCATCATCTTTTGTTCGATGGCAGCCTGGAAGCTTGTCCGTACGAAAACACGTTTGTCGACGATCATCTTCTTCTTGTTCGTTGCCGCGATGATCATTCCATTCCAATCAATCATGATTCCTTTATCGAAACTGTCTGGGGATCTTGGATTACAGAATAGTTATTGGGGACTGATTTTGATGTACCTTGGTTTTGGTTCTGGACTATCGATCTTCCTGTATCATGGTTTCATGAAGTCGATTCCTGAAGAAATCGAGGAGGCAGCAATCATTGATGGTTGTTCACAATGGGGTGTGTTCTGGCGCATCGTCTTCCCATTGCTCAAGCCGATTACAGTGACGATCATCATCTTGAACACGCTGTGGATTTGGAACGATTTCTTATTACCCTCGCTCATGTTACGAGATGTCGATTTACGGACGATTCCTCTCGCGACGTTTTACTTCTTCGGACAGTATACAAAACAATGGGACTTGGCTCTTGCCGGACTCGTGCTTGGGATCATTCCGTTGTTGCTATTCTTCTTCGCCCTGCAAAAACAGATCATTCAAGGGATTACAAGTGGATCAATCAAATAATTTTTGTAAGCGCGTTCTCGATTCTAGGAGAACGCTTTTTTTATGTTTCATGCATCAGATTAATCTGATAACTTTTATTTTTTTGAAAAAAAGGCTTTTCAAATACTTGCGACCTGTTGTACGATGTTCTCAATTCAATTGTAACAACGACGTTGAAGGGAAGAGTAACACCTTGTACGACCGTATAGCGAGCTGGGGATGGTGAGAGCCCAGTCGGAAGCAAGATGCGAAGAACCTCCCGGAGTCGCTACCCGAACCCGAATGTCAGTAGGCGTAGCCGGAGTTGCCTGTCCGTTATCATATGGCCGAAGATGAAGTGATTCGTCTTTTGAGTGAGCAACATCGTTGCTAACATGGGTGGTACCGCGGAACCGAGTCTTTCGTCCCATATTCTTGGGAAAGAAGGGCTCTTTTTTATGGCTTCTTTTTCAAAACACAATTGAGGAGGAACATCACCATGACAACACTCGTATCGATGAAACACACACAGGAAGCAATCACACTCGTAAAGAAACGCTTTGAGGAACGCTTTTCGACGACACTCGGATTAACACGTGTTGAAGCACCATTGTTCGTAGAGAGCACACTCGGCGTCAACGACCATCTCAACGGCGTAGAGCGCATCATCCGCTTTGATGCACTAGATCACACGACAGATCTTGAAATCGTCCAATCCCTTGCGAAATGGAAACGTCAAGCGCTTCACACATACGGATTCGAAGCTGGAGAAGGATTATACACATTAATGCATGCGATTCGTCGTGATGAGATACTTGATGCGACACATTCCATCCACGTCGACCAGTGGGATTGGGAACGGGTCATTACGAAAGAACAACGGACGAGTGCCTATCTAAAAGAAACGGTACAAGCGATTTATGCAACGATTCGCCAAGTCGAGCAAGAAGTGGAAGCAGAGTATGGCATTTCAGCGATCTTACCGGAAACGATTCATTTCATGACAACACAAGAACTAGAGGATGCCTATCCAACGCTTTCAACAAAAGAACGTGAAACAGAGGTCACGAAGGCATACGGTGCTGTTTTCTTGATGCAGATTGGTGGCGCGCTTGCTTCGGGAGAGAAGCATGATGGTCGAGCGGCAGATTACGACGATTGGACACTCAACGGTGACATCTTAGTACATCACCCAGAAATCGGAGCATTTGAATTGTCTTCAATGGGAATTCGTGTTGACCGTGAAGCGCTATTAAAACAGACGTCCATCGCTCAAGAAGAGGATAAATTGGCTTTCCCGTTCCATCAAGGTGTGCTCGAAGAGCGTCTGCCGTTAACGATGGGTGGAGGGATTGGTCAATCACGTATGGCGATGTTCTTATTGAAGAAACGTCATATCGGCGAAGTCCAAGCTTCTGTCTGGTCGGAAGAGACTCGTAAAAGTCTTCAAGCTGAAGGTATTCACTTGCTCTAACATATATATAGTAAGAAAGCGTCAAAACAGGATGTTTTATAAAGTAAAGGGCATGCTTCGATTCAGAAGCGTGTTCTTTTTTTAGGTTCGTAAGACCTCAGGCGGAGGAAAGACGTGTCGATTCCTGATAGAATGGGGATAACAATAAATAAGAAAGAGGTGAAGACATGTCTTCTTTATTGATCGTAGGATTACTCATCCCTGTATTATTCCTCGTATTCCTTTGGTTCAACATTAAAGGATTACGGACGATGTGGCGGGATTATAAACAGACAGGCTCAATCGTTGCACTCGGTTTCTTCATTGTCGGGATTATCGGAATCTTCACAGGCGTCTGGACGACGTTAGTCGTCATCATTTATTATCTCCTCCGTCCAGCGAGAGGATGAACGGAGGGTTACTCGTATGTTGGAATGGTTGTTTTCAGCCGGAGAATCCAATCTCTGGCTGTTTTTAGGAATTATGATCGTTGGTCTTGGAACAGAATTGATTCCGGCAGAAGTGGGCTTACCGTTGCTCGGTCTATATGTGTCGAACGGAACGGTCAGCTGGACAGCTGCTGTTCTGGTCGGTTTTTTAGGAAGTCTGATGGGCGCGACGGTCTTTTATCTTCTAGGTCGTTATGCAGGTCGTCCGATACTTATCCGGTACGGCAAATGGTTACTGATTAAAGAAAAAGAAATTGAGCAAGGGGAGCGCATCGTCGGGAAATACGGAACATGGTCTGCTTTGTTCGGCCGCTTTTTCCCCGTCGTGCGCTCGGTCGTCTCGATTCCATGTGGTTTGTTTGGTCTTTCGTTCAAACGCTATCTACTCGCTTCAAGTATTGGACTTTTTCCGGTTTCCTTCTTTTACATCTGGGTCGGTGAACGATTCGGAGTAGAACGTGCCGAATCCATGCTAAAAGGATTAGAGCAGGAGTTATGGTGGATCTTAGGTGGAATCGTCGTGATTCTTGGTGGATACGTTCTCTACCGTCGTGCTAAAGCGAAGCGTAAAGAACAGAAGCAAGACACACAAACGAAACAACAAGATTCATGAATATGTAAAAAAACAACGCAGTGGATCTTCAGGATCCACTGCGTTGTTTCATGAACAGATCAAGCGGGAGGAAACAGGAATCGCTTCAGTGTCTTGATCCGATGTTTTGGGGTAAGGAGTAGTAACTGATCATTGCCTTCTAGGGCAGTGTCCCCACGTGGTGTAATGATTTGATCATCACGGATGATGGCTGTGATCAAAAATTCCTGAGGCAAATCAATCTCTGAGATCGTCTTTCCAATGAATGGATGGGACATCGGTAACGTCAATTCAATGATTTCTGCGTTCGGTTTACCGATCGACATGAACTCAATGACCGTATGGATAGCAGAAGTCTGTGTCTCGTTGAGACGTAACCGTTCGGAAAGGAATGTCAACATGCTCCCTTGAATCAGTGTCGATAGTAGAACTGTAAAGAACACGATATTGAAAATCATCGATGCATTCTCGATGTCGGCAACGAGTGGGTATGTCGCAAGAATGATCGGTACCGCTCCTTTTAGACCAGCAAAAGAAATAAAGACCTTCTCTTGCCACGAATAACGAAACGGCAATAAGCTAATCCAAACGGACAGCGGTCGAGCAATGAAAATCAAAATCAACGCAAGGGCAACGGAAGACAGGATAACCCGGATATCGAGCAATTGTTTCGGGAAGACGAGCAACCCGAGAACAATGAACATTCCGATTTGAGCTAGGTGTGCCATACTCATCGTAAAGCGGACGAGCGTCTGACGGTAGACGAGTTCATGATTACTGATATAGATTGCTGTCACATAAACGGCGAGAAATCCACTAGCATGAAATGTATCAGCTAACCCGAAAGACAAGAAAGCAAACGACATGAGTAAAATCGGATAAAAGCTCGAGGAAGATAAGTCAATCCGATTGATCAAGGTTGAAGCTGTCCATCCAATGAATAGACCGATTAAAAGCCCCATCGACATTTCCCAAACGAGTGAACCGAGTCCCATCAAGAGTGATGCTTCTTCAGGATTCGTCACGAATTCAAGGAATAAGACGGTCAAAAAGACAGCCATGGGGTCATTCGTTCCAGATTCAACTTCGAGTGTTGACCCTACCTTACGTCGGATCGGTTGTCCACTTAAGACAGAAAAGATGGCAGCAGCATCCGTCGATCCTACGATTGCGCCAAGTAAAAAGGCATTCGCCCAACTGAAGCCAAGAATGTAATGGGAGGCAACTGCAACGATGGAAGTAGCAATGAAGACTCCGAACGTTGCAAGAGAAAGCGAAGGTGCGAGCTCGTGTCGCACTTCTTTCCACGCTGTTTGCAGACCACCTTCAAACAGAATGATGATCAGAGCGACAGTTCCAAGAAGCTGGGCAAGTTCCGCATCGTCAAAACGAATGAAACCCGTAATATCACTTCCGGCAATCATACCAAGAGCGATAAAAATCAATAGAGCAGGAATATTCAGACGACTTGATAACTTCGTCGTCCACACAGCGGCGAACAATAGTATACCAATCAATAAAATCGTGAATTGTAAGGACATGGCATCAAGCTCCTATTCAATAAAGAATCTTCTAGTTTCATGATACAACAATCCCGATGAAAAGACTCGGATAACGATTGTTCAATATTTTCCACCACACCGGACAACTTTCTCTCTCTTCATTGCAAGCGTTTTCATTTATTGTGAAGGTGTAGCACGTAAATGAAACGAAATCAGGGAGGGAATCCGAATGCGTAAAAGAAGATGGGCAGCATTACCCGTCGTCACAACGGCGATGGTCGTCGCTTTGGCAGCATGTGGTGGCGGTACATTGAATAGCGATGACTCGAAAGATAGTGGTTCAAAAGATGGTAAGACGCTCAACGTATTCCAATTCAAGGCTGAAATCGCAAAAGACATGGAAAAAATGGCAAAAGCGTATGAGAAGGAGACGGGGACGAAAGTCGTCGTACAAACAGTTGGTGGTGGATCGGATTATGGTGCTGCCTTGAAGTCGCAGTTTGCCTCTGGGAATGAACCGGATGTCTTTAACAACGGTGGCTTTACGGAAGCAAAAACATGGCAGGATAAATTAGAAGATTTGTCAGACGAAAAATGGGTCGGTGATCTAACGGACCTATCAAAAGAGCCGATGACGATTGATGGAAAGTTATACGGCATGCCGATGAACCTTGAAGGATACGGCTTCATCTACAACAAAGATATCTTCAAAAAAGCAGGCATCACAGAGCTTCCAAAAACATTAACGGAATTAACGGATGCATCTAAAAAGTTGAAAGCAGATGGTGTGACGCCGTTTTCGATCGGATATGGAGAGTGGTGGATTCTTGGAAACCACCTAATGAACATTCCGGTCGCACAGCAGGATGATCCAGATCAGTTCATCGCGGACTTGAATGCTGGAAAAGCTAAATTCGAAGATAACAAACAGTTCAAGGAATTCATGAATCTGTTTGATTTGACGATTAAGTACGGGAATAAAAATCCGTTAACGACGGATTACAACACACAAGTTTCTCAGTTCGCTGAAGGTAAGACAGCGATGATTCAACAAGGGAACTGGGCACAGCAATTGATCACAGATGTGAATCCGGATATCAATATGGGCTTCATCCCGATGCCAATCAATGACGATAAAGAAAAAATGGATCGTCTCCCTGTTGGCGTACCAAATAACTGGGTCGTCAATAAAAACTCGAAGAATAAAGCAGAAGCGAAAAAATTCCTCGAGTGGATGGCGACATCTGATACAGGAAAAGACTACATGGTCAACAAATTCAAGTTTATTCCGGCCTTCAAATCAATCGAAGCAAAAGATTTAGGACCGCTTGCGGATGATATCCAAGCGTACTCGAAAGCTGATAAAACGATCTCATGGAACTGGTTCAAGTATCCGGATGGTGCAGTAAACGAGTTTGGTGCGATCATGCAGGCATACGTCGGTAAGCAAAAAACAGCTGACGAGATGCTACAAGATTTCACGAAAACATGGGACAAAATGAAGAAATAAGAAGTGATTCAAAAAAACATGCTTGTTCCGATCAACTGACGGAACAGGCATGTTTTTTATTATAGGAAAAATAATTGGATGAAGAAGAGAAGCGCAAATACATAGATGAGTGGATGGACGCGCTCTTTTTGGATGGCTTTCATGATCGGATAAACGATGAAGCCGAATGCGATACCGGTTGCGATGCTACCGGATAACGGCATGATCAAGATGACAAGGAAAGCTGTGAAAGCTTCACTGAAATCATCCCATGGAATCTGTTTGATGTTTTGAATCATAAAGGCACCGACTAGAATCAACGCGGGTGCGGTAATCGCGGGAACACTTGAAATCGATTGAACGAACGGTCCAAAGATGGCAGATAATGCGAAGAGTATCCCGACCGTCACGGACGTAAGTCCAGTCCGACCACCCGCAGCAACACCTGCTGCAGATTCTACATAAGCAGTTGTTGGACTTGTTCCGAACAAGGAACCGGCAACCATCGCAGTCGAATCAGATAATAGTGCGCGTTCACTATTTTTCAATGATCCATCTTCTTCAATCAATCCAGCTTGTTCACCGACAGCGACCATCGTACCTGTCGTGTCAAACATCGTTACGAGCACGAAGGAGAGGACGCCGCTGAATAGCCCGTACTGAAATACGTCCTGAATGGCGTTGAACGGATTAGTGATGATCAATCCTTCCGGTAACGTTGGTAACGCGACGAAGGAATCTGAGAACTTTAATTCACCTGTCAAAAATGCGATCACACCAGAAAGGATCATGGCGTAAAGGATAGCTCCTGGTACCCGTTTGATCGTCAAGATCGCAGCAACTAATAACCCGATGAGTGTGATCAGCGCTTCTGGTGACGTCAAGGCACCAATCGTGACCAGTGTATCTTCACTACCAATGAGAATTCCTGACATCTTGAGACCAAGTGAAGCGATGAAGAGACCGATTCCACCCGTGATGGCAAGCTTTAAGGTCATCGGAATGATTTCGATCAGTTTCGTACGGATCGGCGAGAGTGACAACAATAAGAAGATGACACCAGCGACGAACACGACTGAAAGTGCTGTTTGATATGGAATTTTTTCACCGACGACAAGTGTATATGTGAAGTACGCGTTGAGTCCCATTCCGGGTGCGACTGCGATCGGTAGATTCGCATAGAACCCCATTAAAAGTGTACCGATCAATGTAGCGATGATCGTCGCAGAAAAAGCTTGGGCTTGAGGGATACCGGCATCTGCTAAAATCGTCGGATTGACGAGCAAAATGTATGCCATCGTAATAAACGTTACAAATCCGGCTTGGATTTCACGTTTTACGGTTGTTTGGTGTGCGGCAAGTTTAAACATGGATAAAAGAACCACCTTCATAACAAATTGATTAAAAGACGAACATTGATGATATTATAGTAAAATTCATTCGGAATCAAGTCGAAAGAAAAAATAATTTATTATTGCAATCCTGAAAGAGAATATCAGGAAATGATGTAAGCGAATTCAAGGTTATGATACGATTGATTACAAGAAAAAGGATGGGGGCGCCTTTTATGAAAAGTATCCGGACACGTTTGATTCGTCTCGTTGTCTTAGCGATCTTAATTCCGACAGCCCTCGCGACTTCGATTTCCTATCTTTATGTACGACACCAGAACATCGAACAGGCAGAACATTCTAGCCTGAACGTGTTGACTCGGGGAAATACACAGGTGACTCATTATATAGAGGATATTCGACGTCTATCAACGAGTTTATATGCGAATCGCTCGTTGATGAACATCATGCGTGTCGGAGCGGATCAGGAACTAGACGAATCCGATGGAGTCGTCTCGCGGGCGATGTTAGGTCTATTTTTATCCCGACAGGATATTGAGCAGTTACATTTCGTCATCTTGAATGGCTATTCGGAGTATTCGGTTTACAATATGAAAACGACGAGTCGGGGAACATTTGATTGGATGCAAGAAACGGATTATTTTCGATTAATGAAACAAAAAAACAGTTGGTTGATTGACGGAGCTCACCCGATCGAACCGTACAATGTGCATACGATGATTCTCGATGAGAAACAAGTCGTCAGTTTTCGTTATCGGATTGATCGTGTCGAGACGGATGAGCCGCTTGGGTTCCTCTCAGTCGATATTCCGGTTCGGGTATTTGAACAGCAATTAAAATTGTTCGAGAATGATCCGGATGAGTCGCTGTGGCTGATGACCGATCAACGTGTTCTGGCACAGACTGGAGCAAAGATGGACCTACCTACCGACCAATTCACTGGACAGAGTGGAAGTCTACGTGTCGGAAAATCGTTCATCGTCTACTCGAAAACGATGACGAACGGAATCCCGTTGACACTGATCAAACGGATTCCTTATGAATCCGTCATCCAAGGGGCAAACGAGACGGCATTGATTCTCGTACTGATTGGTCTCGCTTCTCTTATCGTCATGATTATTGCCGCGAGTCTGGTTGCCATGCAAATCACGAAACCGATTAAACAGTTGACGGCAAACGTCTGGCGAGTCGAACAGGGTGATTTATCGGCACCGTTCGTTGCCACGACGAATGACGAGATTGGATTACTCAATCGTCAGTTCCAACGCATGATTCAACGGATCGATCGTTTGATTAAACGGGAATATCGATTGGCGCTCGAAAATCGGACGAATGAGCTTCGAGCCTTACAATCTCAACTCAATCCTCACTTTTTATTCAACGCCTTGCAATCGATCGGAACGACGACGTTACAAGGGGACCGGAAGATCGCGTACCGCTCCATCACCGGATTATCGCAAATGATGCGTTACTCGATGAACAATGAACAAACGATCGTAACGTTAAAACAAGAAGTCGATCATCTTCAAGCATACATCCGTCTGCAACAGCAACGTTTTCCTGAGCGATTCCGTTATATCGTCGACGTCCCTTGGCACCTCAATGACATTGAAGTACCAAAGATGATCTTACAACCGTTTGCTGAAAACTATTTCAAACACGGCTTCCGTCAACAATTAGCGGCGACAGAAAACTATCTTGCCTACAAAGTACGGACGGATGGTGGACGTCTCATCATTCAAATCGAGAATAGCGGTGCCGTCCTTGAAACAGGACGACTTGAAGAAATTGATCGAAAAATGCGTATGCATCGTAGTCCAGAGGATCTCGAGACGAGCGGGATCGGTCTCCACAATATCTACGAACGTCTCTTGATATTTTACGGGGGGGAAGCAAGTATGACCCTCTCTTCTCCAGTGACGGAGGGAGGATTTAAAATCGTGATTCGGATTCCATATGAAAAGGGGGATTTGGCATGAACGTATTGATCGTAGATGATGAACGACATGTACGAGAAGCGGTCAAACTGCTCGGAGAATGGGACAGATGGCGTGTTTCAAACCTATACGAGGCGGAACATGGGGAAGAGGCAAAACGTTTACTGGATACCGGAACGATCGATTTAATGCTGACCGACGTCGAAATGCCTGGACTGGACGGATTAACGTTACTGGAATGGACAAAAAATCATCATCCAAAGGTCGTCACGATCGTGCTGACAGGGTATGATGATTATACGTATATGCGGCGTGCCATTTTGCATCAATCCTTTGATTATTTATTGAAGCCAGTTGATCCAGATGTACTCAATGATGCCTTGTCCCGCGCGATGGAATGTATCCATCCGGTAGTGGAATCAGGGGAAGCGATTGATCAAATCGCAAAATACATCGAAACGCATTATGCGGAAGAATTGACACTACAATTCATGAGCGAACGGTTTTACTTGAGCCGAGAGTATATATCACGGCGCTTCAAACAGCGTTTTTCTGTTAACTTATCTGATTACATTCAAACAATTCGTTTGAATCGGGCGAAGGAATTGTTGAGCGAGACGGAAGCGCGTATTTATGAAATTGCGCTTGAAGTCGGATATCAGGACGATAAGTATTTTCGGAAAGTGTTCAAAAAACAATTCGGTGTCACACCGAACGAGTTTCGTGAATTGTTGTCGATTTAAACGACTATCGAGGAGGAATCGTACATGAGTGTACACATTAACGCAGCTGAAGGACAAATCGCCGAAACGGTCTTACTTCCAGGAGATCCGTTACGGGCTAAATACATCGCCGAAACGTTTTTAGAGGATGTTGTTCTCTACAATGAAGTTCGAGGAATGTATGGTTTTACAGGTACTTATAAGGGTAAAAAAGTTTCTGTTCAAGGAACAGGTATGGGTGTACCATCGATGTCAATCTATGCGAACGAACTCGTTCAGTCGTATGGTGCGAAAAACTTGATTCGTGTCGGTACTGCTGGTGGCATTACTCCAGACGTTAAAGTCCGCGATGTCGTTATCGCAATGAGTGCTTCACATGACATGGCACAAAACCGCGCTCGTTTTAACGGATTAGACTACGCACCGACAGCGTCTTTTGATCTATTGCATAAAGCCTATACAGCCGCAAAAGAACAAGGCATCGATGCAAAAGTCGGTCAAATCTTCACGACGGATCAGTTCTATCAAGATGATTTTCATCATTTCAAAAAATGGGCAGATTTCGGATGCCTCGCAATCGAGATGGAAGCAGCAGGACTGTATACGCTCGCTGCGAAACATAAGGTAAATGCATTGACGATTTTGACGATTTCGGATCATCTGTTGACAGGTGAAGAAACGACATCGGAAGAGCGTCAAACGACATTCAACGACATGATGAAAGTCGCGCTCGAGACAGCGATTCAATTATAAAGAGCAAGACGGAGAATCCTCTCCGTCTTTTTTCATATCGAAAAAGAGATATGGTAAGATGAAGGCAGTGTTATAGACCAGTCAAAGGAGAGATTCTCGGATGGAAACAACGATGACAGAGACAGTTCTTTCAGAACGCTTGCAAATACAACGGCACTTTTTCCGGACAGGGGCAACACGCAGTCTAGCCTTCCGCTTAAGTATGTTAACGTTCTTACGCCAAGCAATCGAAACACATGAAGCGGCGATTTATGAGGCATTAAAACAAGATCTCAATAAAGGACAGCATGATGCGTTCACGACGGAAATCGGATTCGTTTACGGAGAGATTCAACGGATGGAGAGACAACTCCGTCGACTGGCAAGACCAAAACGTGTCGCAACACCGCTTCTGCATATCGGGTCGAAAAGTGAAATCCAATACGAACCTTATGGTAATGTGCTTGTGATTGCACCATGGAACTATCCCTTCCAGCTCGCACTTGCTCCTGTCATTGGTGCGATTGCAGCCGGGAATACGGTCGTCCTTAAACCATCCGAGTTGACACCGAATGTCTCTCGCGTATTACGAGAAGTCTTTGAAACGGCGTTCCATGAACGATTCGGAATCGTCATAGAAGGGGATGCTGAAGTCAGCAGTGCCTTATTAAACGAGCGTTTTGACTATATCTTCTTTACGGGTTCCACACGCGTCGGAAAAATCGTACATCAGGCTGCGGCGAAGCACCTGACGCCTGTCACGCTTGAACTAGGTGGAAAATCTCCGACGATCGTGCACAAGGATGCAGACCTTCGTCTAGCAGCGAAGCGGATCGCATGGGGAAAATGGTTGAATGCGGGACAGACATGTATCGCTCCGGATTATGTATTGATTCATGAAGACGTCAAAGAACGCTTCTTACAACTGATAGAAGAAGAAGCCTTCAAACAGTACGGAAACGGCGTAGGCGTCTCTTCATACGTTAAAATCGTATCGGACGATCATTTGAATCGTTTAAGAAATTATTTAACGCAAGGAACGATCGAATTCGGTGGACAAGTGGATCCGGAAACACGCAAGATGGCGCCGACCGTCATGACTGGTGTAGTAACGGATGCTCCATTGATGCAAGACGAAATCTTCGGACCGATCCTACCGGTGTTAACATACCGTGAAATCGAAGAAGTTATTACATTCGTCAATGATCGTGATAAGCCGCTTGCGCTTTATCTATTCACAGAGAATAAAGCCATCGAGCATCGCGTCCTTGAGCGAATTTCGTTTGGTGGTGGATGCGTCAATGACACATTGATGCATGTCGCACAGCACCACTTACCATTTGGTGGAGTCGGAGCGAGTGGAATGGGTGGATATCATGGCAAATATAGTTTCGAGACGTTCAGTCATCGGAAAGGAATCGTCAAAAATACGACGGCATTTGATTTACCGTTCCGCTACATGCGAACAAATAGCAATTCCAAATGGATGCGCTTTTTGTTATGATGAGCTGTGATTAATTGACTTAAGAAGGAGCTCTTCACTTGAAAGATCAAGTTAAACAGTGGATGAAACGAACAGGCTTGATTGAACGCGGTCTTCGTACCGTCATGAGAGTCTTTACATGGTTGCCACAAAAACGTAAGCGAATTCTTTTCGAGAGTTTTCTCGGAAAACAATATAGTGACAGTCCGCGTGCCATTTACGAATTGATGCGCGCGATGCATCCGGAGTGTGAGTTGATTTTCAGCAAGCAACGAGGTGTTGCATTTCCACCAAATGTCAAGACAGTAGATCGGTTGACGTTCCGCTGGATTTATTTACTTGCGACGTCACGGGTCTGGGTATCAAACAGTCGGTTACCGAGTTGGTTGATCAAACCGGAAAAAACGTTTTATCTCCAAACTTGGCACGGCACACCGCTCAAGAAACTAGCGCTTGATATGGATGATGTCCAAATGGCGAATACGACAACCGAACGATATAAACAAGGATTTAAGCAGGAAGCAGCAAAATGGTCTAGCTTAGTTTCACCCAATGCCTATTCCAGTTCAATATTTAGAAGGGCATTTGCATTTGAAGGTGAGATGCTAGAAATTGGGTATCCTCGAAATGATATATTTTATCAAGAGGCGCGACATGCTAAAATCAAAGAAGCAGTATATCGCCACTATGATATTGATCATTCAAAAAAAGTCTTGTTGTATGCACCGACTTGGCGAGATAATGCATTCGAAGGTCAAGGGAAATATTCATTTGAGCTACCTTTTTCGCTAAATGAATTTGAAAAGCGATTTGGGGATGAATACGTTCTGCTTGTCCGAATGCACTATTTAGTCGGAAGTCGTCTCGACGTCACTGCTTATCCATCCGTCCGAAATACATCGGACTACCCGGATATCGCGGAGCTCTATCTGGCATCGGACGCCTTGATCACGGATTATTCTTCTGTCATGTTTGATTTTGCGCACTTATCTCGTCCGATTTTATTCTATACGTATGATTTAGAACATTATCGAGATCAATTGCGTGGGTTTTACTTCGATTTTGAGCAGGAGGCACCGGGACCATTGTTGTCGACTGAAACAGCACTGTTTGAAGAGCTGGACCAGTTAGATAATTGGCATACACGGTATGCGTCAGCATTTCGAGCGTTCCAAGAGACGTATTGTCAATGGGATGATGGACAGGCTTCAGAACGGGCGATGAAGACGATCATAAAGAGAATTCACGGATAAAAGGGAGAGCAGAATCATGAAGAAGGTTATTACGTACGGAACATTTGATTTATTACACTGGGGTCATATCAACATCTTAAAACGCGCAAAAGCAATGGGAGATTATCTTATCGTTGCGATTTCAACGGACGAATTCAATCGTTTGAAACATAAGCAGTCCTACCATAATTTCGAGAATCGGAAGATGATTCTTGAAGCTATCCGTTATGTGGATGAAGTCATTCCGGAAAACAGCTGGGATCAAAAAGTAGAAGATGTGAAGAAGCATAACGTCGACCTCTTCGTCATGGGTGATGATTGGAAAGGCGAGTTTGATTTCTTAAAAGAGCATTGTGAGGTCGTTTACCTTAGCCGAACTGAGGGTATTTCTACGAGTCAGATTAAAACGGAATTAGCTTCGAAGTGATTGAAGAGGAGACCACACGACGACGTGCGGTCTTTCTTCGTAGAAGGGCAGGATGAAAGTGGTTAGAGAAGGAATCGTATGGGTCTATTTATTGTTGTTTCGTATTTGTTATGGTGTCTTTCGGTGGTTACCGCTTCGACCCGTCACTTTATTTTGGATGACATATGGGGATAACGCAAAACCTGTTAATGATCGCTTGGCGCAGGAATTGCCAAATGAGAAACGGTATCTGGTATACGATCATCATTTCATGAAGCAGCCGGATCTGTGGAAGTCAGATCGGACTCTTCGCTTTCGTCGTTTACGATTCGTTCGGTTGGCATATTTGCTTGCGACCTCCCGGACGGTCTTCGTCGATAATTATGTCGCAGAATTTAGTGTCGCAACAACGCGACGAGGAACACGACGTATCCAGCTATGGCATGCGGCAGGAACATTAAAGCAGTTTGGACTGACCTCCTCCAAAAGTCTGTTCGTATCAGAACGGGTACGAAATCGTTTTCGACGTGTCTATCAGGAATATGGTGATTTCATCGTGCCGGGGATGCGTTGTGCGACACAATTCATGGCACCGCATGATTTAAAACGATCTCATTTTAAACCGTTCGGCATGCCGCGGACGGATTATTGGTATGATGAGGTTCAGCGGGAACATCGGGCACTTGATTTAAAAGAACGTTATGTAAAACCCGACCGCCGGATTCTATTGTATGCCCCGACTTACCGCGAATATAAAGGAACGGAAGATCACACGATTCAACAGTTCGAACGACTTGCTCAAGCGGGATGGACGATTCTTGTTAAGTTACATCCGACGATCCGAGCGCTTTCGACCTATCGTTCCGCCCATATACATCTTGTGGATGACACGTATCAGATTAATGATTATTTGCTCATCACGGATGTTCTGGTGACCGACTATTCGTCGATTCCATTTGAAAGCTGTCTTCTTGAGATTCCAACGTTCTTATACACACCGGACATCGACACATATCGACAACTACCAGGACTTGTCGATCAGTATCCGAAACCATTACCGGTGCGACAGACGGAGCAGATGGCGCAATTGATGGAGTGGATCGTGTCTGACGCGATACTTGAAGAGTGCCGTCAGCACATGCAGGAATTCCAAACAAGTTGGTATGATCACCCACCAGGTCAAGCAGTTGAACGAATCGTTCATCATTATTACGGAACAGGTATGTGATACTATATCTGACGATTGCTTTAGTTTTAGAAAGCGGTCGTCAGATACTTTTTTAAAATTAATGTGAAACATTGAACAAAGTTTGACAATCTTTTGAAAATCCATTCTTTTGAACTGTGATGTTCTATACTAAAAGCAGAAGAAAAGGAGAGGAGAAATGGATATGCTGACTTGTGGAACGACTGAAGCGAATACGTTCATCTTATCACCTGAGACAAGAACGTTACTAGAAAGCTTCATGACGGAAACGACGTTCAAAAAGGATTCCATCGTCTGTTGGGAAGGGGAAATGAACGACAAGTTGTTTTATGTGAAACAAGGAGGCGTCAAACTATCGAAGTTGACGAAAAAAGGCAGTCCATTACTCATGTTCTTATATTTCAAAGGGGATCTATTTGGTGAATTTGATGTAGGAGAAGCTTTTCCGAGTTCATACAGTATCGAGACGATGGAGGATAGTATCATCGGTTTCCTCACAAAAGAAAAATTAGAGGAACTCATGAGAAAGGATGGTACTTTTGCGCTTGAGATCATGCGGTGGCAAGCATTGATGCGGAAACAGACGGAGACTAAATTGCGCGACTTGCTATTGTTCGGAAAACCGGGCGCGTTAGCTTCGACGTTACTTCGTCTCATCGCGATGGAAGGGGAACAAGTAGGAGAAACCTACCGTCTTGCAAAACGTCCATCCGATGGGGAGTTTGGTCAATTGATTGGCGCACCGCGTGAAACGGTCAACCGGATGTTCTCCCAGTGGAAAAAAGAAGGTGTCATTTCGATGACGCCAAAAGAAATCATCATTCATGATGCACAATATCTGCGTGATCTGTGTCATTGTGAAGGATGCCCAGCAGGTGTTTGTCGAATTTAATAGATAGTGTACAAACAATTCAAACGTGAAGCAGAATTTTCTGTCTCGTGTATGGATTGTTTTTTTTGTAGATGAGTCGTGCCTCCTTCTCTTGTTCAGATGTGAACTTTCTGTGTGTTTTTAGAAAGAAAAGTGCGGATTCTTCACATTTGAAGTGATATATATCACAGTTTTCAAACTTGCTGAATTCTTACAATAAAGACAAGTTCAAAGCAGGAGAGGAGTAATCACCATGGACCAAAAATCAGAATCAAACCTCAAAGGAACATTTATTGCCGTCCTGATCGTAGCAGGTATCATCATTGGGATGTGGAGCTCAATCTTTCTATTATTCTTATCACGGTAAGGGGGAGTCACAATGCATATTCATCGTCTAGAAAAAATCTGGCTGATTTTTGGAGCAGTGATGCTTGGCGTCTTTTTAACCATCATCGGCGTATCCGCTTTTGCATCCGGAAATCAACCGCCATCCGATGCAACATTGATTGATCCGACGAAAGTTGATCAAACGAAACCATTCGACAAGCCAGGACTAAAAAAAATCGATGACGACCGATACGAAGCGATCATCGTCGCACAAGCGTTCCAATTCACACCAAAAGATATGGTCATTCCCAAAGGGGCAACGGTTGATTTTTTGGTGACATCAAAAGATGTCGTCCATGGCTTTGAAATTGTCAAGACGAATGTCAATATGATGGTCGTTCCTGGTCATATCAATTCCATTGAATATACATTCAAGGAAGCTGGCGAGTATTTGGTCGTCTGTAATGAATACTGTGGATCGGGTCATCATATGATGGCAACCAAAATCAAGGTGGTGGAATAAGATGAATGCCATTTCAAAAAAATTAAGACAGTTCGAGATGGAGCGTGGTCTGCCTGCTACCGTCATCGGAATTAAGGAAGCGAAGCTCGCTTTCGCACATGTTAGTTTTTCACTCGTTGCCTTATTGATTGGTGGTTTATGTGGATTGTTGCAAACGATGGTGCGGACAGGTGTCATTCCAGAAATTGCTGGAGTCGGCTACTATGAGCTTCTCACTGCCCACGGGTTAATGCTTGCGATCGTCTTTACGACATTATTCATATTTGGATTACTGTTTTCATTTTTAGGTCAATCCTTTGGACGGTTCGAAGACTTTCCTCGACGTCTCGGGTGGGTTGGATTCTGGTTCATGATCCTTGGTGTCATCCTCGTCACATGGATGGTACTTGCAGGAGAAGCTTCCGTCCTCTATACATTCTATGCACCACTCAAGGCACATCCAGTATTTTATATTGGACTCGTCATCTTCGTCGTCGGAACGTGGATTGCTTCTGGTGCCATGTTCCGTATGTATGCTGATTATAAACGGGAACACCCTGGCGTTCATCCACCACTTCAAGCATACATGAGTATTATGACTGCCTTATTATGGGTGGTTGCGACACTCGGAGTAGCAGCGACGATTCTCTTTCAGCTCCTTCCCTTATCCCTTGGTTGGACGGATAAGGTCGGAATCGAGCTATCCCGGACGCTATTTTGGTACTTTGGTCATCCACTCGTCTATTTCTGGTTGTTACCTGCCTACATCGTCTGGTATACAGTCATCCCGAAAATCGTTGGTGGAAAGGTTTTTTCTGACGCGTTAGCACGTATGTCATTTTTATTGTTCCTCCTCTTTTCGTTCCCGGTTGGTTTTCACCATCAATTGTTAGAGCCGGGGATTTCTGCTTTTTGGAAGTATGTCCAAGTCGTTTTGACGTTCCTCGTCATCATTCCATCATTGATGACAGCCTTCTCGATGTTTGCGACTTTTGAGTTGGCGGGTCGTCGGAAAGGGGCGACCGGGGTATTTGGTTGGGTGAAAAAAATGCCGTATCGCGATGTCCGGTTCCTTGCACCGTTCATCGGGATGTTGTTCTTCATTCCTGCAGGTGCAGGTGGTGTCATCAACGCATCGCATCAGCTGAACATCATCGTTCACAATACGTTATGGGTCACAGGACACTTTCATATCACGGTCGGTGCTGCTGTCGCACTGACGTTCTTCGGAACAGCCTATTGGCTTGTCCCGCTCTTACGTGGTCGAACGTTAACAGCGGCAATGAATCGTCTTGGGCTTATTCAAACGGCTGCCTGGACGATCGGAATGCTCTTCATGTCGACAGCAATGCATATCTCAGGTCTACTCGGTAATCCACGACGGACGGGTCCTGCCGCCTACTTCAAAGATTCGATCGTCGCTGACTGGATTCCATATCATGTCGCCATGGCAATTGGTGGGACGATTTTATTCATCTCGATTCTATTGTTCTTGTATGCGATGTTCCAACTTGCATTTCGTACACCAAAAGGAACGGAAGAATTTCCGATTGCTGAAACGGAAGAAGAGGCGATGGCAACGCCACTCTTCTTTGAAAATTGGAAGCTATGGATTTTTGTAACGTTCGCTTTGATTGCGTTTGCGTACACAGTACCGATTTGGCATATGATTGAAAACGCCCCTCCAGGCGCTCCGGGATGGAAGCTTTGGTAATCGTTTCGTACAACATCAAAACCCCGAACGGTCTCTGACTAAGAGACGATTCGGGGTTTTTGGCATGCGCTTAAAGAATAAGTAATGAAGGGCTAAATCTTATTTGACGAGATTATGCTTGAAGGCATAGACGACAGCTTGTGTACGGTCTACGACATCTAGTTTTGATAAGATGTTCGAGACATGTGTTTTGACGGTTTTTAAGGAAATGAATAATTCGTCCGCAATCTCTTGGTTCGCCATACCACGAGCCATCAATTGAAGAACTTCCTGCTCACGTTCCGTTAAATCATCATGTAAGTGTGTCGTAGGACGACGAAGACGTTCCATCATTTTACCGGTCACTTGTGCTGCCATGACAGATTGACCGTTTGCTGTCTTGCGAATCGCTTCTGCGATGTCAAAGGCGCTAGCTGTCTTTAAAACGTAACTCATCGCACCCGCTTCAATGACAGGATAGACTTTCTCGTCATCAAGAAAACTCGTCACGACGAGAATTTTTGCTTCCGGCCAGTCTTTGCGGATCAACCGGGTTCCTTCGACGCCATCAACTGGCTCCATCACTAAATCCATCAAGATGACATCCGGTCGGTGTTCGAGCGCCAGCAAGGCTCCCGCTTGACCATCCGAAGCTTCAGCGACGACCTCGATGTCTGGTTGTGTGGAAAGGAAAGCAGACACACCGGCCCGGACCATCTCGTGGTCATCTACTAATAATACGCGTATCATACTTGCACCATCCGATCTTTTCTAAGTTTTACTTCGATTTGGGTTCCTTGTCCAGGAACACTGACGAGACGAATCGTTCCACCCATCTCAGCCGTTCGTTCTCGCATCGAATTGATGCCATAAGAGGCAAGTTTTTTTTCATCCACAACAAATCCAACACCATCATCATTCATGCTCAGGATAATTGTTTCGTTGAATTCTCGGAGCTCGATATCCATATGGGACGCTTTCGCGTGACGTAAGGCATTCGTTAATCCTTCTTGAACGATCCGGAACAACTCGTTTTCGATTTGTCGTGGGAGTGAC
The DNA here is from genome assembly GCF_002377745.1 of Exiguobacterium sp. UBA3491. NCBI lineage: Bacteria > Bacillati > Bacillota > Bacilli > Caryophanales > Exiguobacterium > Exiguobacterium sp. UBA3491. The sequence continues at coordinate 64,286 of NZ_DFQK01000030.1, read as the reverse complement.
ATCTCTTCTAACTTCCAACTCAATTGTGTGGACTGCTTTCTAGATAATTCTTCGAGCAGTTGAGAAAGTCCTTGTTGTAACGTCATCCCTTCGAGTTCGACGGGGCGAAGTTGAAGTAAGAGCGAACGCATTTCAGACTGTGCCGTTTGTGCCATCGTCTCGACCATTTCGATTTGTTTGGCAGCAGCTTCAGGTTGAGACAAAATCGTCTGTTTGGCTGCTGTCGTCATCATCGAGATGGCATAAAGTTGTTGTGAAACGGAGTCGTGTAAATCACGTGCGAGTCGCTTGCGTTCTTCGGTGACAGCTTGAATTCGTACCTGTTCGACGTGCTGCGGACGCGTGCTGATCTTTTGAACGGTCTCGACTTGCTCGTCAATACGTTTTCCAATTCGTGACAGGCGTGTCAGCGTATGAAAATAGGGGCCGGGAACAATTGTGACATCTTTTCCTTGCTCCAGTTCGATGATGGCAGTCGTGACACGCTTGAAGTCACGACGCAAGAAAAAATAATGCATGCTACCGATAGCAAGCGGCAGTAGTAATGAGAGTCCGATGACGAGTAAAAGGACAGGAAAGTCTTGTTGACGGACGAACAGAACATGCCAATCGACTTGACGTGTACTTAAGAATAACAACGTCGTCATGACGGCTGTCAAAAAGCCCGTCATGACTTGCAGAGCGATGACACCAAGCGGAAATTGATCACGCTTCATATCGAAGACACCTCCACGTTGCCAATACCGAGCATGACATGAATACGAACCTTCCGCGTCGCTTCACCATATTCTGGCGCTCGGAATTGAATGCGTCGATTGAAGAAGGTCGGAATACGGCGGATGTCCGTCTTGACGCTTCCGAAGCCGATCGACGTGTCGAGCGTATAATCATAACCGGACGGTAAAAGAATCCGGACGTCCCCGACGACGCCACTGACGACGATCAATGTTTCACCTTCCGGGACATAGGCATGCGTCAAATCGATTTCTAAATCCTTGACGATGAACTGTTCACTTAAATCCTGTAAGACATACGGTGCATCGGCCTGGGTCGAGAAGGAGTAAGCGGGTTGAATCTTGATGCCTTCCTCTTCATATTGATGGGGGGCAATCCGTGAAAACAAAAATTCACGGACAGAATGCCGTGTCACAAGAATGATCCCAAGATAGAGCAAAATTCCGGCAATGACAAAACCGATGGCAGCCGAACTGAGAACGACGCCAGCAAGAATGATCGTACCGACGATATAAAAGAGGATCGCTAGTTTTTCATGATTGCGCCGCCGGAAATGAATCCCGACGTAATACAGCAGGAAAGGGAATAAGACACCGAACAATACATTTCCTGCACCGGATAATAGGTCATAGAATAGACCAAGGGCGAACAGGATCGATACGTAACCGACCAGTTGTTTCGTACTTAATCGTCGCACGATCAATCTCCTTTCTAACATGACAAAGGGAGGCATTACGCCTCCTTCGTCATGAACTGCTTATTGGTGAATGCGGCGTTCGAGTTCAGCGATACGCGCATCGATGTCATCTTCATCAACGGCTGGTTGTTTTACTTCAGGTTCTTCCGCCGTGAACGGATGCGCTTCTTCTTTTATAGTAGCATTTGGTTCGCGATCTAGCACCTGGTTCATCTTGTTTTTTAAGTTCGAAACGTTTTCGCGCATCATCCATTCGTACCGTTTGTTCTGTAGGTCTTCGAGCTTCAACTTCAATTCGAGGGCTTCACGTTCAAGCTCATTTAACTCACGTTTCGTTTCAGCGACGAGTTCTTCGAAGAACCGGTATTGCTCTCCGTAATGTTTCGATTCGATGGCAGCACGTTCGGCGAGTTGCTGTTCACCGGCTTCGTTTGCGATTTCAACTTGTTTGAAGCGTTTATCGGCTAAATCCTTCGCTTCTTCCTGCTTTTGAGTCAGTTCCAGCAATAGTGTCCGTTGACGCTCAAGTAGTCGATCGATCTCTTTTAAATCAGCTTCTGTAGATCGAATATGACGAACGAGCTTTTTAGCAGGTACTTCGCCCTGTTCAGCGGCTTTTTTGACTTCTGTCATCATTTGTGTCGCAAAATCGTTGAGTTGATCAAACACGTTTTTCATGAAAAATTCCTCCTTGAAAGTGGTAAACAGTATGGGTATTATCTTTAAATTTAGAATCGTTTTTCGTCTAAGTCTTTCCAGTCAGCTTCAAAATGTGTTGTTGATGTACGGCGGCGGTTAAAGAGATCTTGAACATTGACACGCTGTAGTTTCATACGCATGTAACCGACGTACAATGCGATGGCTGCTGCGATTCCGATGACTGCCCAGATGTTTGAGAGGGCAAGTCCGATTCCGATGGCTGCTAGAAATCCGAAACCGAGTTTCGCTGGCCATTTGTTCGATTGCATGAACTTACTGATCGAATAGAACGCAAGTAATGCCCCTAAACCAAGTCCGATCATATGTGGTAATGTTCCGATGACAACGGCGAGTAATGCGAGTCCGGCAAGAATCATCACCAATTGTTTTCCTTTCGATTGCTTCATGAGGAAGCCTCCCTTGTGTTGATACCTTTATAATACGGAAGTCCTTCTGTTCGTACGACGCTCTTTGGACCGTATTTGCTCTCGGGCTTAAGGCGGAGAGAAGGTCTGACTTTGAGGGAAGCGCTACCAGAAACATTGATTGATATGATATTCTATAAAGGAATCGAATCGAGAGGAGTGATGTTGATGAGTGCAACAATCAACGCTAAAAAAGTAACATGTGTCGAAAACCAGGGAGGGGTTTCCCTCCCTTAAATCAGAGGAGGAAACCATTTGAACGAATGGGGTACACCACCTGTCTACGAAACGACAGGAACAGAACAACTGGGACGAATCACGGCCGTCTACCAAACGCATTATCGTGTCATGACGGACACAGGAGAATCGCTGAGCGAACTGTCTGGTAAGCTGCGTTTTCAATCAGGAACGAAAGCTGAATTGCCAGCGGTTGGAGACTGGATCATTCAAACAGAGCGAGAGCCAGGCAAAGGACGAATCGAACGGGTCTTGCCACGGTCGTCTCAATTTTCCCGAAAAGCGGCAGGGACGGAGACCGAGGAACAAATTATCTGCGCGAATGTCGACGTTGCCTTGCTCGTCATGGCTTTTGGACATGACTTCAACGTCCGTCGACTGGAACGTTATTTAACGGTTGCTTGGGATGCAGGGGTGATACCAATCATCGTCCTGACGAAAAAAAGTTTGATGCCGTCGATCGAAATAGAACTGCAGGCTGTTGAAGCAGTCGCGTTCGGAACACCGATCCTTGCCGTTGATTCTTTGACGGGTGACGGATTAGAGGAACTACGTGCCCAGTTACAAGTCAAGCAAACAATCGTGTTAGTCGGATCGTCCGGCGTTGGGAAGTCGACGCTCGTCAACGCTTTAGCTGGAGAACGGTTAATGGAGACGGGTGGCGTACGGGAAGACGATGAACGCGGACGTCACACGACGACACATCGCGAACTGAAACGACTGGCGAACGGTTTATTACTCGTCGATACACCGGGTATGCGAGAATTGGCCTTATGGGATGGAAGTGACGGTTTATCGTCGACGTTTTCCGATATTGAAGAGCTTGCTGAAAACTGTCGTTTTCGAGACTGTAAACATGAGAAGGAACCAGGATGTGCCGTTCGGACAGCTTTAGAAGATGGAACGCTATCTGCTGAGCGCTGGAACAGCTTCGTCAAGCTAAAACGAGAAATCGCCTATACGGAACGTAAGCAAAACGTGGCGTTGCAGGCGGCGGAGAAAGAAAAGTGGAAAAAAATCCACAAGCAGGCACAAGCGCATACGAAACTGAAGTATCAAAAGCGGTAATACGACTGAAATATGAAAAGCATCTGCAACGGAAACAGGAGTCTCTTTTTCTATGCAGATGCTTTTTTTGTTATTCTTTTGAAAGTGATTCATTTGTTTCTGTATCGAACGGCACATCACCTGTCAAAGCATCAAGACGATGTAGATCGGATTGAGTCGCTTCAGGGTCACTTCGGCGTGCATTTCTTACCACGGCAGTTCCGTCTGGATGATCGTTGAATCCAGTCGTTAAGTCAAACGTCCGGTTCGATAGCCGATCGGTAAAATAACGATCGTGAGAGACGAAGAGGAGCTCACCAGGGAAGACATCGAGGGCGGCTTCGATTTGTTCACGAGTCGCAAGGTCCAAATAGTTCGTCGGTTCATCGAGAATAAGCAAGTGAGCACCAGAAAAATACAGACGTAAAAAGGCGATTCGACATTTCTCACCCATACTAGCGTCGGCAATCGACCGGTAAACATCATCGCGACGGAATAAAAAACAGGCGAGCAACGTCCGGGCGTCCGTTTCACTCATCGTGCCGTACTCAAGTAATGCCTCTAACAACGTACCGGATGTCGGTAAATGGGAAAGAGCTTGTGAAAAATAGCCGGTTTTTAATCGAGGATGGCGGATGACTGTCCCTTGATTAGGAACATATTCGCCCTCAATGAGACGCAGTAAGGTCGTTTTCCCACTTCCATTCGGTCCAATGACAGCAATCCGGTCACCGCGATCGATTGAAAATGAGACATCGTTTAGAATGGTTTTCGTCTCATATCTAAACGTGACGTGTTCGAACGAAACGAGTCGCTTCGCATGAATCGCTTCATGTTCAAATGCGACGTGAATAGTCGGTGCAACCTCTGGCTTTTTAACACGATTCTCCAGTAAGCGCTCAAGCTGTTGTTCTTTTGCTTTGACCTTTGTTGCGTGTTTAGCGGCTTTCTTTTTCGCATATGGATCGCGTTCACTAGCTTGATCCGAAGCTTTTTGATGCCATTGCCGGTATCCTTGAATCATGCGTGTCAGCTCTTTACGGGTGCGTTCTTGTTTTTCGTACGCTCGTTGTTGCGACAGAGCTTGATGTTCCTTTTGTTCTTTATAGGACTGATAGTTTCCGCTGTATCGCGTTGCCCCTGATTCGGATAATTCAATGACGGCATCAGCCGTTGCGTCGATGAAGAATCGTTCGTGTGAGACATAGAGAATCGAGGTCCGTGACATGTTGACCCATTCCGTGAGCCACTCGAGTGTCTCTTGATCCAGATGATTCGTCGGTTCATCGAGAATGATGAAATCAGGTCGTGATAGAAGCAGACAGGCAAGTTGGAGGCGCGTCTGTTCACCACCGCTTAAACTGGATGCTTTGTGTGTCCAGAGTGCTTCCTTTAATTTGACTTCTTTTAAGACGCGTGCTGCATCTGCTTCCAGCGAGAAGGCGTCCTGATCGATTGCTTGTTGATAAATCGTCAAGTCACCATTCATGGCATTAGCGCGAAGTTGATAACGAACCGCATCCGCTCGTTCGACGACATCAAGAACGGTGTGATCGCCCGCCACAAAGTGTTGTGATAGTAGACCGAGTTTTTTGAAATGACGCTTGATCGAACCGTCAGTCGGCTGAAGTTGATCAGCGATCAAGTGTAACAATGTCGTTTTTCCGATGCCGTTCGGACCAATCAAAGCGACGTGTTCACCAGTATGAATATGAAAGGAGACGTCCGAGAAAAGACGTCGTTCGTCGTAATCCATTGATAGGTGTTGAATCGTAAGTGTTTCAGTAGACATAAAAGCAGCTCCTTTAGGCTTCATTTCCAGTAAGATGAAATGAAAACACACCATCCGAAGCGAGCGGATGGTGTGCAGGAGTAACTCAAAGAAGGCGATGACCAGAGGATGGTCACACCGAAAAAGAGCAGACTCGTAGCGTCAGACATCCGCAACTGCATTGCGAAAGAGATGATTTCATTCATCAAGCGACCTGTACGAGTGATTGCTTCATTTCGGTGTTGTACCTCCTGTTCATAATCTATGATGTCATCGTAACAAATCGGAAACGTTAACACAAGTACGATTCAAGTAGGGTTTGCGCAGCGTTTGTTTCTTCTGATGAAGGGGGAAGCACATCAGTTAACGGATAAGCAAGACCGAGGTTTTCCCACTTATAGACACCGAGTTGATGATACGGCAGTACCTCGACGCGCTCGACGTTTCCGAGCGTCCGGATGAACTCGCCGGTCTGACGGAGGAAATGTTCCGACATCGTGATACCTGGAACGAGGACGTGGCGAATCCAGACGGGAATGTTTCGCTCGGCTAGGCGTTTTGCGAAGGCGAGTGTATTGGCGTTACTCCGTCCAGTCAAGACGCGACAAGCAGCATCGTCGATATGCTTGATATCGAGCAGAACCAAATCCGTCGCATCGAGAATGGCGTCGATGTTTTTTGGGACGACAGATCCAGCGGTATCGATGACCGTATGCAGTCCATGCCGCTTCGCTTCTGTTAAAGCAGCCTCTAGGAACTCTGGCTGAGCGAGCGGTTCACCTCCAGAGAAGGTGATTCCGCCACCCGTCGCCTCGAAAAAGGAGCGATAGCTGATCGCTTCTTTTACGACTTCGTCTGCTGAGACACGCTGTCCGCAACCGAACTCCCATGTATCCACGTTATGACAGTATTGACACCGTAGTGGACATCCTTGCGTAAAGACGATGAATCGAATGCCAGGACCATCGACTGTTCCACATGATTCAACGGAATGGACCATACCATAGGTCATTCTGCTCACTTCCTTTCACATACTACACATCATTTTAGAGAGAACCGTGGAACGTACGATTGATGACATCAATCTGTTGTTCACGCGTCAGTTTAATGAAGTTGACGGCATAACCGGAAACCCGAATCGTTAACTGTGGATATTGTTCTGGATGCTCCATGGCATCGAGTAACGTCTCACGGTCGAAGACGTTGACATTCAAGTGATGACCTTTTGAAGTCGTACCACCCATATATCCGTCAAGTAATCCGACCGTATTGCGAATACGTGTTGCTTCATCCTTACCAAGTGCTTTTGGAACGATCGAGAACGTGTAGGAGATACCATCGAGCGCATGTTCATATGGTAGTTTCCCGACAGATGTCAGAGCAGCGACAGCACCACGGGTATCACGTCCATGCATCGGGTTAGCACCCGGTGCAAATGGTTCACCCGCACGGCGTCCATCGGGTGTATTTCCTGTCTTCTTACCATAGACAACGTTTGAAGTAATCGTCAGGACAGACTGTGTCGGGAGCGCATTTCGATACGTTGGATGTTTACGGATTTTCTCCATGAACAATGTCACGAGATCAACAGCCATCTGATCGACCCGTTCATCGTTATTCCCGAACTTTGGAAACTCACCTTCGATCTTGAAATCAACTGCAATCCCATCCGCATCTCGGATCGGGCGGACTGTTGCATAACGAATAGCGGATAGACTGTCGGCGACGACCGATAAACCAGCGATGCCGCATGCCATCGTCCGTAAGATTTCCGGATCGTGTAAAGCCATTTCAATCCGTTCGTAACTGTACTTATCATGCATGTAGTGGATGACATTCAGTGTGTTGACGTACAGTTCTGCGAGCCAATCGAGTTGACGATCGTAAGCCGCCATGACTGTCTCGTAATCGAGTACTTCATCGAGCATCAATGGTGTGACTGGGGCGACTTGAATTTTGAGCTTCTCGTCCATTCCGCCATTGATTGTATAAAGTAATGCTTTTGCAAGGTTTGCTCGAGCACCGAAGAACTGCATCTGTTTCCCGATCCGCATCGCGGAGACACAACAAGCGATGCCGTAATCATCCCCATAAACCGGCAACATCAAATCATCGTTCTCATACTGAATCGAGCTTGATATGATCGACATCTTCGCGCAGAATTCCTTGAATCCGCGTGGAAGCTGAGTGGACCAGAGAACAGTTAGATTTGGTTCAGGTGCCGGACCGAGTGTCGAGAGCGTATGCAGGAACCGGAATGAACTTTTCGTGACATTTGATCGACCATCTTCACTCATCCCGCCAATCGATTCCGTTACCCACGTCGGGTCGCCAGAGAAGAGATCGTTATAGTCCGGTGTTCGTAAGAATTTGACGATCCGAAGTTTCATGACAAAATGATCGACGAGCTCTTGTGCTGTTTCTTCCGTCAAGCGGCCGGTCGCAAGATCACGTTCGACATAAATATCGAGGAACGTCGAGACTCGACCGAGTGACATAGCTGCACCATTTTGTTCTTTGATCGCAGCAAGATAAGCAAGATAGACCCACTGGAATGCTTCTTGTGCTGTTTCTGCAGGGCGGGAGAGATCAAAACCATAGCGAGTTCCAAGCTCGGTCAATTCCGTTAATGCGCGCAATTGTTCATTCATCTCTTCGCGGTCGCGGATCATCGATTCAGAGAGGAAGCCGCCACGTGCCTTCAAGTCTCGCTTACGTTCTTCAATCAAGCGTGCTGTTCCGTACAAAGCGACACGACGATAGTCGCCAATGATCCGCCCACGTCCATAGGCGTCTGGTAATCCTGTGATGATACCGGCTTTACGTGCAGCGCGCATCTCAGGGGTATAGGCATCGAAAACCCCTTGGTTATGTGTCTTCCGGTACTCGCTGAAAATTTTCGTGACGGTCTCGTCTGCTTCAAAGCCATACGCAGCTAAGGCATCATTCACCATCCGAATCCCGCCGTTCGGATGAATTGAACGTTTGAACGGTTCATCTGTCTGTAAGCCGACGATTTTTTCAAGAGAGGGATCAAGATACCCTGCATCATGCGAGAGAATCGTTGATGGTGTCTTGGCATCGACGGCATACACACCACCACGTTGTCGTTCTTCATTCGTCAACTGTAGAATTTGTTGCCAAAGCCGTTGCGTCGCTTGCGTCGGACCGACTAAAAAGTGATCATCACCTGTATATTCCGTGCGATTGAGCCGGATGAAGTCTGCAACATCGATTGTCTTGATCCATTCGCCAGACGTAAAGTTTGTCCAGGCACTCGTTTTTTCTAATAACATGGATACCACTCCTTTAAAATTGAGCTAATGATCAGTTCCTTATGTGAATAGTGTAACAAAAGGAGATAGAGATTCCCTTTACGTTCATGTGAATAATTTAACAAGTGAACAAACGTTGATATGAGGGGTTTTCTTTATTTCTGTACTTATGAAAGAGTGAAGATTAAAAAACAGTTGAAGTCTGGTAAATCAAGATTTTCACGAAACTGTATGAGCTGATTTGAAAAAGATCCACTAGCACAGTTGAAACTGTGAGGAATGTCACGTTACGGTATCTTGTGTTTTTAGGACGTATCGTTGACAATGAAAAAGGGAATATAGAACGTGGAGGTGTGCCAAATGGAGTATGTGTCATTAACGCAACAAGGAGATTATCAGTCGGGAGACTGGGTCTCGCTGAAAATCGGATCGGAAGGTTCGACGCGAACTGGGATGATCACAGAATTTGAAGGTGATGGATTCTGGATTCGGTTTGAAGATGATTTTGATTATGAAGACTTTATCGGCTATGATGAATCGTACTGGATTGCGCTTGTTCGCCGTCCCGTGGACGTAAAAGCGATGTATGCGAGTCTTGCCGTGTATCCGGCACTCGCTGCAGAATTACAGGATCGTGTCATCCAAGGCTTCGAGATTTTAAAGGAAGAAGCCGGTGAAGAAGAAGTCCGGTTCCACATCCGATTGCTCGACGCAGGAAATGAATATACACAGACATTACGGGGATACCGTGATGCATCAGGAGATCATGTCGAATACGTAACGGCATGATGGAATTAAGAGAGTAGGAGAAATCGTTATGAAATTTACAAAACCATTTTTACAGGAAGCATGGGAACGGGCGCGCTTTACAGAGTTGATGCCTGTTCAAGAACAAGCGATTCCGTTGTTGCGCGAAGGAAAAGATGTCCTAGCTGAAGCGCCGACAGGTACAGGGAAGACGCTTGCTTATGTCATTCCAGCTTTAGAAAAGATTGAAGTGGAAGAGCCACACGTGCAAGTCGTCATCACGGCACCAACACGGGAACTCGTCATGCAAATTCATCAAGTCATTCAATTATTTGCTCAAGGAAGTGGTATCAAATCCGGTGCATTCATTGGTGGTGTTGAATTAAAGCGACAATATGAACGATTGAAGAAAAAGCCGCAAATCATCGTCGGAACACCGGGACGTCTCGTCGAGTTGATTGATTCGAAGAAGCTGAAGATGCATAAGGTGAAATTGATCGTTTTAGATGAAGCGGATCAAATTTATGAAAGTGGCATGAGTGACTCGGCGACGCGAATCGCAAATAGTGCGCTACGCGATCGACAACTGGCATTCGTCTCAGCGACATTGCCGGAACGGACAGCAGAATGGGGACGGACGCTTGCGAATGATCCTGAGACGATTCGTGTTGAGCGTGTCGTCAGCACACAAGTGACATTCGGTTATTTGGAGACTTCACGTCGTCAGAAACCGGAATTGTTACGTCGTCTGGCGAACATGCAAGGATCAAAAGTGCTGACATTCATCAACAATCGCTCATTCCTTGGACCATTGAATGGCGAGTTGAGTAAATTCTCACTGAAATACCGGATTTTAGACGCTGAAAAAGGAAAACGAGAGCGGATGGAGACCTTGCGTTCTTATAAAAAGGGAGAGTTTCCTTTACTCGTCACGACAGGTCTTGCGGCGCGTGGGCTTGATATCGAAGCGGTCACACACGTCGTCCATTACGATTTACCGGAGTCGCTTGACGATTTCGTACACCGTTCAGGTCGGACGGGACGCGGAAACGCAAATGGGATGGTACTTGCACTTGTCACGGATCAAGATTTAAAACACTTAAAAACACTTGCAAAGCAAATGGGCGTCGAGATGGAGCCAATGGAAATTTACCGCGGAGAAGTCATTCCGAAACGTGAATTCACAGCTCCTCAGACGATTAAGCGACCGGCTACTCCTCACCGGAAAGGGCGATCGAAATGAAGAACGATCGAAAAGTAATTCCATTTCCGACGACGGTTTCTGAAGCGGAAATGAATGCAGCCTTGAAGAAAATGTATCAGGAAGCAGCAACAGCACGCAGTACGGACTGGGTCGCTTTCATTGAAGAGATTGCGACAGAAGGACGTTGGTATTTAAAAGATGCTGAATTGTTCCGGGACTTATTCGTTGACTGGGCGATCTTCTATGAAACGGATGATCAAGGAAAAACACCGCACGGTCGTTTTCTCGAGCAGATAAAAGACGAGCTATCACCTAGTCTCTATCGCGCCTTGCGTGGATTAGCTGACCCGATGCCGTCGCTGTTTCAAGTCGATGCAGATGGTGTTGTTGATTTAATGTCGAAACAGACGTATCAAACGGATTTGGCTGAGATTGAAGTCGAACCGGGGGATCTGTTGATTGGGAAACTGCTCTATATTTCTGGTAAGTGGCGCTTTGCGATTGCCTACATGAAGGTAGCGCGCGCATTAGTACCAGAAGTCCTCGCTTTGTTGACGGACTTCGTGGATGAAGTGGGAGAAGACGCGTTACTTCGTCAATATCCAGAGTTTTGTGCGGAATTAATCGACTTGCTCCTCGATATCGAAGAAGGTAACATTGCACCAAGACCAGAAGAATAACTCAAAAAACCTAGGACACGTTGACTACAAAAAGTCATATGTCCTAGGTTTTTTCATGGGTCCGCTCGATATAAAGCGACATCATTCTTATCCCGATGTTTCACGCGATACATGGCAAGATCGGCTTGCTTTAAACATGTATCAAGATCGGCCTCATGACACGCTGTCACTCCGATGCTTGCGGAAACGAATAAAGATTGTCCTTTGTAGACATAGGGACGTCTTAAAAATTGTAAAAAGGATTTACATTTTCGGCGTAAGGAGAGTTCATCATCGGCTTGTAAAAGGATCGCGAATTCATCTCCACCGAGTCGATACACGGATTCCGAAGAACTTGTATGTTCGCTCAATCGCTTCGCAACTTCAATTAATACATAATCTCCTGCCTCGTGACCATACGTATCATTTACTTGCTTAAATCCATCTAAATCGACTAAGGCAAGATAATTCTTATCGGAGAGTCGATTTGAGAAATCTCGTTCTAAGGAACGACGGTTTCCGATATTAGTCAAAGCATCATGATAGGCATGGTATTCGATTCTCTTTTGACGAATTTTGCTTTCCGTGACATCATGTAAAATCGTGAATCGTCCCATCGAGGTAGCGGCAATTTGAATTGGAATATCAATGATTTCATAGCGTCGACTTTGTTCATCCTCATACTCATCAACGTTCGTTTCGAGCATCTCTAACAAATGACGCATCGTACGAGGAACATGTTCAATCGTCATATCTGGCAAATGAAACAGACGTTGGGCAGCTAAATTCGCGTACAGCGCAGTGCCGGACTGATCGAGTCGAATCATCGGATCAGGATGACCGAGGAAGAGTGGAATGACCTGTTGTTCACTATCTTGGATTTGTTGTTTTCGATGTTCGATGCGTGAAGCGAGTTGTTCATTTCGTTCATGTAATTGTGCGACAATCAACCCATGTTGACGGGCGATCAAGATTTGTCGAACGATTAGTAGGAATAAGATGATAAAGATGTCGAGTTTTCCACCTTCTTGTTCCACCATGTAGTGGATGAACAAAGGGATGGCCAGTAAAGGAAGCCACGAACGGGGAATGACCGTCGTCCGAGCAGTTCCTTCTTCAATATGATCAACATGCCATAGAATAGCTGCGCTTTGCGCCAAACGAATCAATATCGGGAAGAACACCAGATAATTCGCTGAAAAATCAGGGAAGTAGACACTAGAGACTTCATAGATACCACGAATGAAAATGGATAAGAATAATAGAAATAAGGCCATCCGTGATACCCAATGTATTTCTTGGATGAACGTAAAATAGAAAAAAACGAACAAACCGAGTGATGTGTTCGTAATGACGATGATGGCATAAGGAACAGTCTGAAGCCCAGGGTTCGTCAGTTCATTGAGGACATGGAATGCGACAAGTCCAATGAAAATGACGATAATCGCGGCATCAACGAAAGCAAGTACATGTTGTCCGAGTGTTCGTTTTGTGATGATTCGGTAAAAAATCGCGTATAAGAATACGTAATGGGATATTGAAAATAAAATCAGGCTATAAATAGATGGAATTGGAAAGTCTGAATAGACAAAACGTAATGTCTCAAAAATGGAACCGATATAGGATAAAACCAGTGATCCTAAAGCAATCAGCCAGAAATTTCGTCTGGGTACGACTAATATTTGTTCCTTACGATAAGCCGTAAGGATGAAGTAAGCGATCAACCCAAGTGATACATACTGAAGTACCTGTTCGACAATCCCATTAGAGATGGAAGGAGTCCATGTAGTAAGGATCATTAGAATAAAAGAGATGACGAGCATGGCAGGGAACCAACGGATGAAGTAGTTTGATTTAAGCACGGGATCCCTCCTAACGTTTGATGTGGACAGCGAACATATAGTTATTTTTCTCGTTCTTCTTGATCTGGTACATGGCTTCGTCTGCCCGAATCAATAACTGTTCTGAACTCTTACCGTCTTCAGGGTATAAGGAAATTCCGATAGATGGTGTGATACGAAGCGTATACGTGTTGATATAGAATGGATAATTTAGGATTTCGAGAACGTGTTCGGCAAACTGTCGAGTTTCCGAGGCAGATGCCTGAATGAAGATCAAGAATTCATCTCCACCAAGGCGTGCGACGAGATCAGTTGACGTCATCATTGATTGAAGACGCGTTGCTGTTTCTTGTAGCAGTAAATCACCGACATCATGTCCATAAGTGTCATTGATTTGTTTGAATCCGTCCAAATCTATGAATAATAAGGAGCCATAATCTAGCGTTGGCAGAGTTAGATAGAGTTGCTCCTCGAAGTAACGCCGGTTTGGTAAACGAGTGAGTGAGTCATGGTATCCCATACGTTCTAGCCATACTTCCTGTTGATAGTCTTCTGTGACATCCGCTAAGACGACGAAATAGCGTTGCTGATGTGGAATATCGATGATTGTCGTATTCAAAAAGGTTTCTGGATGTTCCTCCGTAGCAGGTACATGTAGGAGGTGAGCAGGATAGGTCGACTGCTTTTGTTGAAGCAACGGGATGAGCCGATCAAGTTGACGGCGTTGACTCGGTCCGAGCGGTAAATCATTCCATCCTGCTTCTGCAGCGGCTGGATTGACGGATCGAATCTGATACATGTCATCGATTTCAAAAACGATTTCTGGATAAGACAAAAAAAGTGACGTCAGTTCTTTTTCACGCAACTGTAGCAACTCTGTTTTTTGATGAACGATGTCTTCTAGATTCGTTTGTAATGCCGTTGTTTCCTGTAACAACCGAAGATTTTCCCGGTATGAAAAAAGCTGTCGTGTTAAAAATAATAAAAACGTAATACCAATAGACAATAAGAAGAAGGTTCGAGAGACAGGGAAAAACGTAATATAAAGAATTAGCGCAGATAATAAGATGTAAACCAACAGAGAACGCGTAAGTGTCTCGACTCGAATGAGATTTGCTTGCTCCTCACGACTAATGGGAAGTGTACGTGTGTTCAGAAAGGCGATGAGGAACAGACCGCTAAGTGGATATAGCGGAAGCAATAGACCCGATATTTGCGGTTCACCGTTTAATAACAAGGTATAAAACACGAAGTTCGTCATGCCGAGAATGAATGTTCCGAGGACAAGAAAGATAAATCCTGATCGTGATACGTTCCGTCTTAACCCAGACGCGTAGAGTAAAAAAAAGAAAAGCGTCAACAAAATTGTCAAGAAGGCATAAAGTGTCCAACTGATTTGCTCGAGTGTCGTTCGCGTATAAGAGGGAACAAAGCGGAAAATAGCGATATATCCAGCAATCATTGAAACAGCGAATAAAGTCAAGGAATCAAGAATCAATAACTTTTGTTTTTTGAATAATGTCAAATCTAATTGTCGGAAAAAGAAAAGGACCATCATTGTCAAATGAATCGTATAAGGTAAATCCAGCAAGACGTTCAAATTGACATCGTTCCATTGAAAGAAACGTCCAATCATATTCAGGAAATCGCCCAAAAAATAAGAGAAGAAAGCGATGGATAACCACTTGTACGGAAGGGAAGGTTGTTTGAAAGCCGTCGATCGACTAAATAAGAAAATCATGAAAGAACCGCTTAAACTAATGACTGCCGAGAGTTGTAACGAAAGATCTTGTGGCAATAGCCAGAGCAGTATGTAAGTAATGACTAAGTAGAATGCGACGATAGGGTAGATGTTTTGAACCATCCGTTTCACCGAAACTCCTCCTTTCGCAAGCCTTCCTCCAAAACGAAATATGCTATAACATTACCCGATATCTAATATGAATTCACATTTATTTTCATAATTAAAAATAAAAGTAAGAGATGTTTTCTATTTCATAAAAAAAGCGGAGCTCTTCTAAGTGAAGAACTCCGCTTATCGGATTTATTGATGAGATTGGCGATGATTTTCAAATGCCTCGATTTTTTCAGAAAGATATGTCCAATATTCCATTCGCTCGTCAAGCGTCGCTTTGGTCTTTTCGATGGCTTGATACAATTCATTGACCTTTCCGAGATCACTTCCTGCTGAAGCGAGATCAGCCTCTAATTGCTCTAGTTCAACTTCACTCTCTTCAATTTGTTGCTCAATGATAGCCCAATCTTGTTGTTCCTGATAACTTAGTTTCTTTGGCGTCTCTGTTTTTGGTGCTGTAGCAACCTCTGCCGTTTTTTCAACGACGATTGAGGGAACGGATGCTGCCATTTGCTCAAGATAGTCTGTATATTGTCCGTAATAAAAAATGATTTTTCCATCTTCAAATGCAATCAGGCGATCGACGACCCGATCGAGGAAGTAGCGATCATGACTGACTGTGATGACAGTACCTGGGAATGATTCTAAATAATCTTCTAGTACGGATAAGGTCTCGGTATCCAAGTCGTTCGTCGGCTCATCAAGGAAGAGGACGTTCGGTTCTTCCATCAAAATCGTTAACAATTTCAGACGTCGCTTTTCGCCACCAGAAAGCTTGCCGATTTGTTTATATTGTGCTTCCGGTTTAAAGAGAAATTGTTCGAGCATCTGACTTGCTGTGATCTCCTCACCGGCGAGTGTCGTAATGACTTTTGCGATCCGTTCGACCTCATCGATGACGCGGCGTTCGGGATGCGTGAATTCGGCGAATTGACCGTAAAAACCAATCTTCACCGTTTCGCCGTGAATGATCTCACCCGTTGTTGGCTCTAAGCGTTTCGCGAGAATTGAAAGAAGTGTCGATTTTCCACTACCGTTTCGACCAACGATGCCATACCGCTCTTTGCGTCCGATCAGAGCGTCAAACGATTCAAAAAGTGTCCGTTCACCAAATCGGTGCGAGACGTCATATGCTTCAATGACTTTCTTGCCGAGGCGGGTCGAACCGACCTGTACTTCAAGTGTCGCTTCTTCTTCCTCGTACGAAAGGTCTTGTAAAGCATCCACGCGCTGGATCCGGGCTTTTTGTTTCGTCGTCCGTGCTTTTGCTCCGCGACGCAACCAAGCGAGTTCGCGACGGAGGATGTTTTGACGTTTTTCCTCCATAGAAGCCGTCCGTTCACGACGTTCGGCACGTTTTTCAAGAAACGATTCATAGTTTCCGACATAGAAATAAGCTGTTCCATTTGCGATCTCCATCATATGATTCGTGACACGATTCAAGAAATAGCGATCATGAGTGATTAGTAGAATCGCACCACGGTATTCCTTGATTTGAGTCTCAAGCCAGCTGATCGTCTCGGCATCAAGTTCGTTCGTCGGCTCATCAAGCAGGAGGAGATCGGCTTCATCGAGTAAGGCTTCAGCGAGTCCGACACGCTTTCGTTGTCCTCCGGAAAGAGAGCCGATCAACGCGTTCAAGTCGAGGATGCCGAGTTTGTTTAAGATCATTTTTAAACGCGATTCCGTGTCCCACGCTTGCGCGGCATCAACCTCGGTTTGCGCCGTGATGAAGCGGTTGAGTAACGTCTCACTTGTCGGATCGTGTTCGAGCGCTAGTCGTGCCGTTTCGTAGTGGCGCAACGCGTTGATCGTTGGTGTGTCACCCGACAGGAGTACTTCCATGACAGTCCGATCTTCCGGATAATCGGTCGTTTGCGATAGCAAACGGATCCGATAATCATTTGGATGATGGATCGTACCAGCATCTGCTGTTTCTTTGCCTGCTAGAATGTGCAGGAGGGTCGATTTACCGGTACCGTTGACGCCAATGATACCGATCCGGTCACCAGGAGAGACGGAAAACGTGACATCTTCGAAGACAATTTTATCGGCAAATTCTTTTTTGAGATTTTCTACTTTCATTAACATATTAGACACCTTCTACAATCTGTTTGATTTGATGTTCGACCGTCTGGACGAGTTCTTTCTGTGTCATCGTGCTCGGGTCAATCGACGGCAAAATCGTGACTTCGACTGTAGCCGGACGGATCTTACCCGTTTCCTCCATGACACGATAACTACCTGAAATCGCGACTGGTACGACGCGTGCGCCACTTGATGTCGCAAGGGTAAAACTTCCTGCTTTGAATTCCGCCATCGGTCCGCCTTTTGAACGTGTTCCTTCTGGGAAGATGATCATTGATTGTCCGTCCTTGATCGTGTCGACACCAGAGCGGATCGCTTTTAGTGATTGGCGTCGGTCTTTTCGGTCAATCATGACACACCCCATCAGATTCATCCAGACATTAACGATTGGAATTTTATTCACTTCGATTTTTGAGATGAATGCTTTTGGTTTATCGATTTTTCCAAGTAGAATCGGAACATCGAAGTTTCCTTGGTGATTCGAGATGAACACGACAGGTTCATTTGCCGGGATATGTTCATGCCCCGTCACATGGACACGAACGCCAGCGAGTCGGAGGAGAGAGTTCGCCCAGGCGCTCGCTACACGCTGAACGAATGCGTAGCGCACGAGATGTGTTCGACGTTTTGCGGTTGGTAAAAACGGTAAGGTACAGGGTAAGACAAGTCCAAAATAAATGAACCAAATGACAGTGCGGATCATGGTAAAGTGACAACTCCTTTTTTCATTGCTGATGTTATTGTACAAAAAAAGACCAGGTGTCGCACCCGGTCTCCATGATTATTCCCAGTAACGAGGCTCAGATTCCTCTTCGCTTTCTCCAAGTTCGAAAGTGAGGCGACGTGTCGTCGGATCAACGGAGAACGTAGCGTTCGTGTTGTCAATCTGTTTGATTTCCATCGTCTCTTCATCCAAGATGAGAGTCAAGCGGACCTTATCTTCGTGATCTACGAGCAGTACGCCATCTTCCTTCAACCATAAGTCGATGACAGGTGAGTAGCGGAGTGTCCAACCGTTTGATAAAGGGATTTCGTTCATAATGAATCTGTTCCTCCTAGGTGATGAAATCGTGTTCTTTATTTATCATGCTGGTCTGTTCCGGAGAATGCAAGTGGTGTACTCGAATCTCGATTAGGATAGGCAATTTGAAAAGACTGTTCTCGTTTTTTCATGCGTTCGTACTGTTTTTTGACGCGACGGTATTGAATGTATTCAATGTAAGTCAGATAGGACGTACGGAGTAACTGTCGAATCGATGATAACGATAGGCAAATCGCTAACGTAAAGACGAAAACACCAATCGAACTTGTATAATAACCGGTAACAAAACTTAAGTATGTAGTGATGAGACCCGCAATCGTCGTGAATAAGTAGAAGAGCACGTCCGTTTCCTCCTCAAAATTAAAATATAGGTGTGTTCATCTAATTCGAGGTTGAACTTGATTTTCCTTTATCGTCCTGTAAATGTCCGGAAAAAATAAAAAAATCCACACGGAAGGTGTAGATTTTAAGGGCGATTGATTTGCTGAAGCGCTGGTGTCTTCGGAGTCATATCTGTACTGTTTGATCCTTCTGCAAAAACGATTCCAATCGTAGCAAGGAAAGCAAAAAATGCAAAAACCAATGTTTTCGTGAAGCGTCGAGCGAACGAACGCGATTGAATATTATGAAACATTTTTATCCCCCATATTTACCTAAACTAAACCTTCTTTTTCCTGTTATTTAATCATATATCTTTTTTTCAAAAAAATCACGCAAATGTGTTTCGTTCACAAATATGTCACAACTGTCATCGTGGGGTCGATTTCAGAGGTGAACAGAAAAAGAGTATAGTATGGTAGGGAAAGAACAGAAGGATGGTTCGAATGAACTTAAACCAATTCAAATAGAGAGAGGAGATGACCCGAAATGGGATTACGCGCAGGACAGGTTGTCACATTAAAAGTAGAACGTGAAGCAGAGTTCGGAGTGTTTTTGACAGATGGAAATGAAGATGTGTTGTTGCATAACAATGAACAGACACAAAAAGTAGCTCTTGATGATGAAGTAGAAGTCTTCTTGTATCAAGATAATGAAGGACGTTTGGCATCATCGATGACGATTCCAGAAGCTTCATTTGAGGACTATGTCAAGACGACGATCAATGGGACACGCTATAACACAGGAGTGTTCGCGAATATCGGGATTCAAAAAGATGTTCTTGTCTCACTTGACGATTTGCCGCAACGTCGGATGTTCTGGCCGGAAGAAGGCGATCAACTTTTCATTCGTCTAAAACATGATCAAAAGCTTCGTTTACTCGGAGACCCTGCACCATATGCTTACTTCAACTTACGAGCGAAGCCAGCTCCAGAAGAATGGAACAACATGGACGTCGAAGGTCTCGTCTTCTCACAACGCGAACCAGGCGTCAACGTCTGGGTCAACGATCAGTCAATCGGATTCTTGCATGAACGCGAGATGGAACGTTGGCCGCGTCTTGGAGAAGTCTTGAAATTACGAGTGACAAATGTAAAACCAGATGGTACAGTATTACTTTCAGCACGACCACGTGCCTTTGAAGCCATTGATACAGACGCGGAGTTGATTCTGAACCATCTACTTGAACATGATGGTCAGATGCCGTATGGTGATAAGACAGCTCCCGAGACGATCGATGAAGTATTCGGTCTCAGTAAGGCAGCATTCAAACGAGCGCTCGGTCGCCTGTTGAAAGATAAAAAAATAGAAAAAAATGAAACGGGTATTCGGTTGACGCAATAATCAAACCGAGTAAGCCTGCGTTTCGAATAGATAGTAAGGAATTCATCATTTTGGTGGTTGCGGCTGGTTTGATTACCGGCGACCATTTACTGAATATACCCCATCACTAGTGGGGGCACGCGATGACGTTCATCGCACGGTCCGGGCACTTCGCCTTTCCCTCGCCCTTATGGCAACGATTATGATGGTGACTTCCCTAAACATTATTATGAGAGAAACCACTCTATCTTTATGGGATAGATTCTGTTATAATAGGTAGTCGATTGTATTCGTTACGGTAGCGTCTGTTTAGTGGCAGACGCTTTTCATATGACAAAGGAGAGTATTTAGCATTGACAACATTTCGTGAATTAAATCTTAGTGAGGCACTTATCAAAGGTGTCCTAAAAATGGGCTTTGAAGAAGCAACACCAATCCAAGCAGAAACAATTCCAGTCGGACTCAGCGGCGTTGACTTAATTGGTCAAGCACAAACAGGTACTGGTAAAACTGCAGCATTCGGTATTCCAACAATCGAGCGTCTTGACGCAAAATCACGCAACATCCAAGCGTTGATCCTTGCTCCGACACGTGAGCTTGCAATCCAAGTAGCTGAAGAATTGAACCGGATCGGTGAAGTAAAACGCGTTCATGCACTTCCTGTTTACGGCGGTCAGCAAATCGATCGTCAAATCCGTGCACTTCGCAAAAATCCACAAATCGTCGTTGCAACACCAGGACGTTTGATGGACCACATGAACCGTAAGACGTTGAACCTCGATCACGTTCAAACGGTCATCCTTGACGAGGCAGATGAGATGTTGAACATGGGATTCGTCGAAGACATCGAGAAAATCCTCGGTGCACTTCCTGAAACTCGTCAAACACTCTTGTTCTCAGCAACGATGCCACCACAAATTCGTAAAATCGCAGATCGTTTCATGACGACTCCGACACACATCAAAGTCAAGGCGAAAGAAATGACAGTTGAGAACATCGAGCAGTCATTCATCGAATTGAAAGAAAGCCAAAAATTCGACGTCCTTTGCCGTTTGATCGATACGGATTCTCCGGAACTTTCAATCATCTTCGGTCGTACGAAAAAACGTGTTGACGAAATGACTGAAGGTTTGATCCAACGTGGATATACAGCTGACGGTTTACACGGTGACTTAACACAAGCAAAACGTGACCAAGTCATCCGTCGTTTCAAAAAAGGAACGATCGATATCCTCGTCGCGACAGACGTTGCAGCACGTGGTCTTGACATCTCTGGTGTCACACACGTCTATAACTTCGACGTCCCACAAGATCCAGAAAGCTACGTTCACCGGATCGGTCGTACAGGTCGTGCTGGTAAAACAGGATCGGCTGTCACATTTGTTACACCACGTGAATTCGGTCAAATTAAAACAATCGAACGTGTCACGAACAAAAAAATGTCACGTCGTCATGCACCAACACTTGATGAAATCTTAGAAGGCAACTTGAAGCTTGCTGCACAAGAACTCATTAAACGTGTTGAAGCAAAAGACTCAAAAGAATATACGACACTTGCACAAGAACTCTTAGAAGAGTACGAAGCAGTGGAACTTCTTTCAGCAGCACTTAAAGGATTGACGAAAGAGCCGGATGCAACACCAGTCCAAATCTCTTCAATCGAACCAATCCGCGTGAAACGTTTCGGTAGCAACGGTGGTGGAAACCGTCGTCCTTACGGAAACAAAGGTGGAAGTGGAAGCGGCAACCGCAGTGGCGGATACCGCGGAAACAACCCGCGTGGTGGCGATCGTCGTGAAGGTGGTCGTTCATCTTCTTCATCAGATCGTCGTGAAGGCGGTTATGCTGGACGTAGCAACCGTAGCGAAAGCGATCGTAACCGTGGTGGACGCAAACCACGTTTTGAAAAGTAAACGATTCGAACCGATTTGTCACAGACAAGTCGGTTCTTTTTTATGATTTATCTAAGCGGTCATGATAAAATGAGCCATGAACGATAGGGAGAGGGCTGAATCATTCGTGTATACCATTTATGTAGCAGCATCCGTCTGTCTCGTTGCACTGATCGTCGCGACGAAAAAGATTTGTGAGCGGACGACAAAAGGACATTTTCGTTATATTCCGTTAGCGACCTTATTATTTGGTGGCATCATCTTTCTTGTGCTGGCCATTGGTAAGGGCGGAGCTGTTGGGATTCAATACGGTGTTCTGAGTATCATCTACTTGACGGCGACATTCGGTGTGTATTTGTATATCGCAATGCGGAAAGATACGACGTTATCGTAAAACAGGGGCTCTCTCGTTACAGAGAGGCTCCTTTTTTGTTAAGATAGAACAAGAGTACAAGGGGGGAATAGAATGGACGCATTAGATGTCATCGTTCATCCCGAAGAGATAGAGGCGTGGTTTCAACCGATCGTAGGCGCTGCCCCTTTTAAGGTGGAAGGGTATGAAATCCAGTCCCATTTTCGTGGAGAACCGTTAAAACCATTTTTTCAGGAAGATGATGTTCCGATCGAGTATCAGCTCGAAGTCATGGGACATGTCGTCCGTCAAGCATTCCAAAAAGTACCCTCCGATACACAAGCGTTCATCCTGATCCGTTGTCGTCCGGCTTGGTTGTTTGAGAACGGTGGGGAAGATTTCTTGCATGTTTTACGTACGGTCGACTCGTCGTTTCCAAAAGAACGGATGTATGTTACTTTGACGGATGTTCAAGTCGATGATTTTGATCGTCTGGGCCGGATCGTCGCGTACTATCAGAATTCTGGACTGAAGGTAGCGCTGGATCGCGCGGAAGCAACGAGTCTCGAACGCGTCTTTTCGATGTCGCCGGATATGTTGATCGTCGATCTATCTTCAATGATTGAGAAAAAGACCGTCTCAGCATCATATCCGCATCTCTTACAGACGATGGAGCACCTTTGTGATCAGCTTGGAGCGCCACTTTTGTATAAAAACATCAGTCATCTTGGTCAACTTCGATATGCGTGGCAGCATGGTGGACGCTATTACATGGGGAATATTTTAGGAGAGGCTGCGCCGGAATGGGTCATGACTTGTCCTGGAATGGAGGTCTTGATCCATGAAGTCCCAATGTTCTATAAATATGATCGGGAACAGATGAATCGCCTGTTCCAACTGGAGCAAGACTGGACAGTCCGATTTAATGAGTATTGTCAGTCCTTGAAGTCGGAGCAAGATCTCGATCAATGGTTGCTAATGCTCGCCCGGAAGATGGAGCCGGAATTCATCCGGTTTTACATCACGGACGCGAATGGCTTCCAACAGTCTTCGAATGTCAGTAAAAAGAGTGGCGAGTGGAAACTGTATTCCTTCTACAAGGGATACAACTGGAGTTTTCGTCCTTACTTTATCCGGACGACGGTAGCAATGGAGAGACGGCATAGCGGATATCTGTCGGAACGGTACGTCGACTTCAGCTCGAGTGAACAAACGCGGACGTTTAGTATGCCGCTCAGCAATGGCATGTTCTTATTTGCGGATATCTCCGCAGATTATCTATATCAAGAACGATTGAGTGAATGAGGAGGAAATGAAAGTGTTAGATTATGATTATGAAGCATTACGAGAAATTGGACGCATCGTCGCGATGGCGCGCGACGAGATGGCGGATGCCGTCAAACCAGGAATCACGACAAAGGAACTTGATGACATCGGAGCACGTATTCTGAAGGAGCAGGGAGCAGAATCTGCCCCGATCGTCATGTATGATTTTCCGGGAGCGACATGTATCAGTGTCAACGATATCGCAGCACACGGTATTCCCGGTAAATATGTCATTCAAGAAGGGGATATTGTTAATGTCGATGTCTCAGCTGTGAAGAATGGCTACTATTCGGATACGGGGAAAACAGTCATCGCAGGAGAAGCAAAACGTCCGGAAGATGTCCGACTCGTTGAAGTATCATTGACGGCGCTTGAAAAAGGACTCGAGAAGGTCAAAGCCGGAACGAAGGTCAATCAGATCGGAAAAGCGATCTATGCTGAAACGCGTAAGAGTGGTTTCACCGTCATCCGTAACTTAGCGGGGCATGGTCTCGGGAAGACACTTCATGGTGAGCCGGAATCCATCTCGAACTACTTCAATCGTGAAGAAAACGATCTGCTGAAGGAAGGGCAAGTCATTGCTGTCGAGACGTTCATTTCAACAGGAGACGAGTTCTGTATCGAAGATGAGCGGGATGGCTGGACGTTATACACACCAAATCGGAGCCTTGTCTCACAGTTTGAGCACACTGTCGTCGTCTTAAAGGACGGGTATGAGATTTTGACGAAAGTCGAAGGCAAAGAATCGTTCTAAGAAAAGCTCATATAGTAAAACACGAGAAGGGGGCTGACTCAAAAGTCAGTTTCCACAAAAGTAAGGGTGGCAGAATGATAATCTGCCACCCTTATCTCATAACAAAAAGAATGACGCGTTTCACGCAACTCCTACAGGAAAAGCGCATCTTTGCGCTGTCAGAGACAAACAAGACCCGCTTTCCTGCTTGAATAAGGCAGGAAAGCTGGCTTGTGTCTCGCCTGAGGAAAGGGCGTGAAAAGAC
>NZ_DFQK01000030.1:38115-39650 GCF_002377745.1 Exiguobacterium sp. UBA3491 | reverse complement strand
TCATTCTTTTTTGAGTCAGCCTCCTTTTTCGTCGTAGTGCTCCTATTATAAGGATATCCGGGACGTTGCCAATTTGTTTAACTGTGATTCGGATACGGCTGGAGCGGAATAACGAATGTGTCCGTGTTCGACATGATACGGGGTCTCGAGCAAATCTTCTTCAAAATAATCCTCCGTACTTGCCATATCGATCGGATAAGCGAGCCCTGGAAGTGTCGCGAAAGCAAGGGTCTGACGACGTCCGATGCCGCTCTCGAACATCCCTCCGAGCCAGTAGGGCGCTTTTGTTCGAAGGGACAAAGCGTTCGTCAGCCCACCGACACGTGCCGGCTTGATATTCAGAATCTGACCAGCGTGAAGCGTCTTCATCAAATCGGCATCCGCTGGAGCGACGATGGATTCATCTAGACAAATCGGTGTCTGCAAGAGTTTAGCGAGACGTTGATGTCCGGACCAATCCGACGCTACGAGCGGTTGTTCCATCATAACGAGACCGAATGAATCCCAATGCTGTAATAAAGGAAAGTCTGCTTCTATGAAGCTGCCGTTAGCGTCAAACATCAAGGGCGCATCAGGGAAAGCCGCACGTACTTGCTCAAGAACGACAGTATCCGTCGGAGCGAGCTTCAGCTTGATCCGTCCATATCCGGAGGCGATCGCTTGTCCGACGGCTTCGACGGTCTGCGTTGCAGAAGCCCGTCCGAGTGCTTTCCCGCAAGGTACGAGGGATGATTCATCACCTCCGAGATACGTAGCGAGCGATTGTCCGGAAGCTGCTGCGAATAATTCATAAATCGCTCCTTCAAACATCGCTTTTGCCATCGGATTGCCTTGCACGATGCGGAAGCGGTGCGTGACATCTGCTGGATGATGGAGCGGTTGGTCAAGTAACTGGTACAGCAGTGAAGCGATTCCTTGCAGAGAATGTTGTGTTTCGGACGTATACCACGGTGTATCAAACGCGACTCCTTCCCCGTAACCGATTCTTCCTTCCGAATCGGTCAGGCGCAAAATCGTCGTCCGGCGTACTGTCAACGTCGAGAGTGCTGTTTGCATCGGACGACGAAAGACGAGTGGTACATCGAACAATTCGGCAGACCGGAGGGTGATGCTCATAATGACTCCTTCAGTTGTTTCCGCAATAGTTTACCGTTCGCATTGCGTGGCAAAACGCTATGATAGATGTAATCAACCGGACATTTATATTTGGCGAGCAATTGACTGATTTCCGTTCGGATGATGGCTTCATCGAGTGAACTTACGATGAAGGCAACCGGAACTTGTCCCCATTTAGCATCGAATCGTCCGACGACACCTGCTTCTTGAATCCCATCAATCGAGAGAAGTGCTGATTCGACCTCAGCCGGGTAAATATTTTCCCCACCTGAGATGATGAGATCACTTCGACGATCGAGGACATACAGGTATCCATCGGCGTCCAAACGTCCTAAGTCACCAGTCTTGAAAAAACCGTCTGCTGTAAAGGCGTCTGCCGTTTTCTCTTCATCATGAAAATAGCCTTTCATGATTGTCGG
>NZ_DFQK01000030.1:35241-38026 GCF_002377745.1 Exiguobacterium sp. UBA3491 | reverse complement strand
TTGAGAAGCTGTTTCCGTCATCCCATATGTCTGCATGACAGGAATATTGCGGTCGAGTGCACGCGTCAGAATCGGTAATGGAACAGGACCACCCCCTGTCAGTACGACGCGAAGCGCGTGACGACGTAGTCCAGCGTCGAGCAACCGATCAAGCATGACTGAGACGAGTGAGACATGTGTAATTTTTTCTGTCGTAATCCAGTGTAAGGCGCGTTCTGGTGAAAAATGTGGCTCGAGAATGATCGGTACTCCATAGATGACCGCTCGATAGACGACGGCTAACCCACTCATATGAAACAGTGGTGTGACAATCAAAAAACGATCCTCTGGCAGTGATCCGATATGACGAGCGGCATTCGTCGCACTCGAGAAATGATTCAACATCGTTTGTTCCACAGCTTTCGGATGTCCGGTCGTACCACTCGTAAAGAGCATTGATTGGACGTATTGTTTAGGCATATGGCGTATTAACAGATCGGGCGCTTCTTTTTCATAAGAAAAAGCTCGACACGGAATCGCTGTATCGAGTATCCGGTCTGTTACGACGAGCCGCACATTTGCCTGTTTGAATTGGCGCAGCACTTCCGTTTGCGTTAGTCGAGTGTTGATCGGGACGACGGTTAATTCAAGCAATTGAGCAGCGTGAAGAGCGACGATATACTGTGCACTGGATGGACCGTAAAGAGCAATCCGGTCTCCGCGTGTCACGATCGTCGCCCACGTACTCGCCAAACGATGCGCGCGTGCATATAGTTCAGACCACGTCCAACGCTCCGTTTCCGTAATGAGCGCGATGTCATCCGGTTGCTCTTTTGCCCGTGTATAGATCCAAGGATACAAAATAGTCACTTCCTTTTTGATGAATATACGAAAAAGGTTCAATGTCATAAGACGATTGAACCTTTTTTTCATTATGGGAAACGCGGAAACTGTCCGAAGTCAGGATTGCGTTTTTCTTTGAACGCATCGCGTCCTTCTTTTGCTTCGTCAGTCGTGTAGTACAGTAATGTTGCATCTCCTGCGAGTTGCTGAATCCCTGCGAGACCATCTGAATCGGCGTTGAATGCCGCTTTGAGGAAACGAAGAGCCGTTGGTGAATGTTGAAGAATTTCAGCACACCATTGAATCGTTTCTTGCTCGAGATCCGCGAGTGGAACGACCGTGTTGACGAGTCCCATATCAAGTGCTTGCTGTGCGTCATATTGACGGCAGAGGTACCAGATTTCACGCGCTTTCTTGTGTCCAACGACGCGCGCGAGGTAACCAGAGCCATATCCAGCATCGAATGAACCGACTTTTGGACCTGTTTGTCCGAAGCGGGCGTTGTCTGCAGCGATCGTCAAGTCACACACGAGGTGAAGGACGTGCCCGCCACCAATCGCATAACCTGCGACCATAGCGATGACTGGTTTCGGGATGACACGAATCAAACGTTGAAGATCAAGGACGTTTAAACGTGGGATTTCATCGTCGCCGACATATCCACCATGTCCGCGTACCTTTTGGTCTCCACCAGAGCAGAATGCGAGATCGCCTTCACCTGTTAAGATGATGACGCCGACGTTTTGATCGTCACGTGCACGTGAAAATGCGTCGATGAGTTCATGGACCGTGTGTGGTCGGAACGCATTGCGAACTTCTGGACGGTTGATCGTGATTTTTGCGATCCCGTTCCATTGTTCATATTTGATGTCTTCATAGCTACGGGCTGATACCCATTCCGGAGCGTATTTCATTTGAATTCCCCCAATATGTTAGTGATGAATAAGTAGATTCTTTACCATTGTAACAAACTTTTGCGGTTGGTCGATATGTGGGGCATGCGAAGCATCCAAAATCACGTGAATTTTTTCAGGTGATGCCGCTCGTAAGGCGATGGCGCGGAATTTTTCGTCCTCTTCCCCGACAATCCAATCAATCTCTTTCGGAAGGCATGACCAAAGAGAGGGCATGCTTCCTGTACCTTGTGCTCGAAGCGAAGCGCTCAGACCTTCAACCGTTTGAGACATACGCTCCTGCCGCAGTCGCGTGCGTTGTTGTTCTTTGAGAAGCGCTTGAGGTTTAAATAATCCAAGTGTCTCCCAATGATCAATGAAGGCTTCGAGTCCATCCTTTTCGAGTCGCTCCGCTAACATACGATCGGATGCACGACGTACTTTTCGCTCCACTGCCGTCTTGATACCTGGTGTTGTACTAACAGCGATTGTTCGAGCGATTTGCTCAGAGACGACACTCAACATTAAGGCGATTCGTCCGCCCATCGAATAACCGAGGACAATCCATGGCTCGGATCGCATAGCGAGCAGCGCCTCAAGATCCTTGACTTGTTGTGTCAAACGCATTCGTTGATTAGACGCTGGTATCGTTTCTCCATGTCCCATCAAATCGAGGCGGTAGACGGTGAAGTGAGTCGATAAATGCTCACTTAGCATGTCCCACGTCGAGAGGGAGCCTGTAAAACCGTGGAGTAATAAGAGCGGTGGACCAGCTCCCTCGATTTTCACATGATAGGGATGACCGCGTAAAATCATCGGAATACCTCGGCTAACGCTTGATTCGTCACGTCCCAAATCGAACGATGCATCTGTACGTTTTCGATTCGTGTTGTCTTGACTTCAAGTATCCGAGTGACATTCGTCTCTTCCGCAAGTGCTTGACGTAACGCAGCAATCGAATCAATCGCCTGATAGGTCACACCGTAGCCGGAGGCGAGGGAGGCGAAGTCGAGATGCTGCGGTGTACCGAATAGTGGCTCGAACACCGCTTGCTCGAGTTGCTGTTGCGG
>NZ_DFQK01000030.1:13301-35146 GCF_002377745.1 Exiguobacterium sp. UBA3491 | reverse complement strand
CGGTTTTTGGCATCAAACGTTGCCCCGAGCGCACTCGAGAGGATGCCGTCAATCCCATTTGCTCCACGGTTCGCGAGTAGACGAAGGGGTGTTCCTGTAGGCAAGAACGTATCAATATCTCGGATCGGCATACTGTTCGAAACGAATAGGCTTCCTTCTTGTAACGTCGTTAACGCGCGGACGACGTTAT
The DNA here is from genome assembly GCF_002377745.1 of Exiguobacterium sp. UBA3491. NCBI lineage: Bacteria > Bacillati > Bacillota > Bacilli > Caryophanales > Exiguobacterium > Exiguobacterium sp. UBA3491. Next base: position 34,956 of record NZ_DFQK01000030.1, on the reverse strand, counting down.
ACTCCGTCATCTCCTCTTGATCGATCGTCGTAAAGGCATCGGTGACGCGTCGCTCTGCCTGTTGTAACAGATTGAGGTACGTAGGGTCATGCGGAACGGGCTCATGATGTTCGAGTTGTCGCGCGTGACCAATCACGAAATCCGAATGGAGTTGGGGATCGCGCCAATTCCCTGGATGACCAACGACTGTCGTCGGAATATCCCGAGACCAAAGCAGATAAGGTTTTGACGTCGGCATGGCGCCGAAACGAATGATTCGATCCGGTCGGACGTGCTGAGCGGTGGCCGGATGTTTTAGCCATGTATCGTAGTAGGCAAAGACGTGATCATCATGCGATTGCCGCCCTTGACTGAGTGGATCTGCTAAGACCGGAATCCCTGCTTGTTTTGCATACGAGATGACAATCTGACTGTCCGCGGCAGCAAGTTGTGGTCCAAGTACAAAAAGAAGGCGCTCTTTTTGAAGCACGATTGTTAAGGCGTTATTTACTCCCGATGTCGGTTCAGGTAAAACGCCGACAGGACGACCTGTTCGTAAAAGATCGAGTTCAGGCACGAGTGGTTCACGTAATGGAACGTTGATTTGAACTGGTCCCGCCGGTTCCGTCAGGGAGAGCAGGGTTGCACGTTGTGCGACATGAGCGACGTAAGGAAGACTCGCTTCTTCCGCTAAGGGAAGATCAAATGCATGACGAACCTGCTTGCCGTATAGTCCGATCTGATCGATGGCTTGAGGCGCCCCGACATTACGTAATTCATGAGGTCGATCGGCAGTCAAAACGATCAATGGAAGTTCAAAAATATTAGCTTCGGTTACTGCTGAATAATAGTTCGTCGCAGCGGTACCGCTTGTACAAATTAGCGCAACTGGACGAACACGCTCTTCCGTCCGTGTTAAACCTAAAGCAAAAAAACTAGCCGACCGTTCGTCAACAAGGACGTGGGTACGGCTAGACGGATGCAGAAAAGCTGCAATAGCAAGTGGTGTCGAGCGGGAACCGGGACTGATGACGAAGTCCCGGACACCAGACGCGACGAGCGTATCAATTAACGTGTGCATCCATTTAGTCAACATAAATATCATCCTTTTCAATCGAACCAATGTGTGAAAGAGCTTGTAACATCGGTGATAGTTTAGTTTCCGTCTCTGCTAGCTCGCTGTCGAAATGAGAACCTTCAACAAGACCGCAACCGGCATAAAGAATGACAGCCCGTTCCGTAAATAATCCAGAGCGAATGGCAACGATGAATTCCCCATCATCCTGTCCATTCATCCAACCGACGGGTGAACCGTACCAACCCCGTTCGAACGTTTCAATCTCTTGGATCGCATCGACCGCTAATTGCTTTGGCTCGCCACCAAGTGCAGGTGTCGGATGAAGTTTCTCAATCAGTTGGAATAACGTGACATCTGCTTTTAAACGCGCCGTGATCGGTGTATAGAGATGTTGGATATGACGATTTTTTAAGAGAATCGGGGTATCCGGACAATCCAGTTGCTCTGAAAAAGCAGATAACGTCCGTTCGATCGAATCAGCGACAATCCCGTGCTCCATTCGGTTCTTTTGATCTTGTAATAACGATTGACCGAGTGCCTCATCCATCTCATCCGTCGCGTGGCGCGGTGCAGAACCGGCGACGGCTGCTGTCTCAAGGCGACGTCCACGTTTTTGGACGAGTCGTTCCGGTGTGGCTCCGATAAAGGCCTCTTCCGGATTCGGCTGGAAGCAGAAGACATAGCTACCGGGCTGTGTATCTTCGAGTTCAGCAACGACAGCGGCTACATCAAGTGGGCGGTCCAGTTCGTAGACGACTTCCCGCGCCAAAACGATTTTTTCAAGTGTTGTCTCCAAGTAATGCATCGCTTGTTGAAACGAGGCTTCAAAGGCTTCATTTCCATCCCGAGATAGACGTAAACGCGTGACGCCTGTCGAAGTCGGTGTTTGCGGTTGATTAACTTTGGCGAAATCAAGTGCGAGCTGATTTAAGATTGAATCGAATTGATCCATCGGTTCAACACGGGCGAAGATCGTCACGCGTGTCTTACCATCTTGCTCTAAGAATAAAAACTTCGGAATCGTCATCGAAGCGTCTCCAAAGGAAGACCAGCGATAATCCGGTTGGTTAAGTTCAGTGAAAGAGAATCCGCTGAACGCAAATAAATCATGACCGACATGGTCGCGATTCACATTTGTCCATTGCGATTGAATTCGTAAAAAACGATCCGTTCCTGAAGCCTGAAGTTGTTGTACGATGCCAAACCCAATGGCCCGCATCGAGCGATCAGGTGTCGCGAAATAAAATCGTTCCTCGATACCCTGTTCGAGAGAACGCATGTCAGTTGCTTCGATTTCCCATGAATACGAAGCAAGTATAGGTCGTTGTGAGGCATTCGCCTGACTGACGGCCTGTTCGATACACTGTTTTAGCTCTTGTTGAGCGTAAGCCATACCGCTCATTGCCCCCTAGTCTGTAGATACTGTGATATGTTTCACTTATTCTAAGTGTAAACTTTTTGCGGACAAAAAAGAAGGAATAAGCTATCTTGGATTGAACATTGACATCAAAAAACGAAACCCGCTACACTTAGACAGGAAAGGGGTTATTATATGAATAAATCAATCGCTGTCTATTGGCGAATGACACGACCGCATACACTGACAGCAAGTTTTGTTCCGGTCGTCGTCGGTACGGCAGTTGTCGCACCACGTGTGGAATCGATACGCTTGGATTTGTTCGTAGCGATGTTAATCGCATCGATGTTGATTCAAATCGCAACGAATCTGTTCAATGAATACTACGATTACAAACGTGGTTTAGATACAGAGGAATCGGTCGGAATCGGTGGATCAATCGTACGTGATGGATTCAAGCCAGGTACGATTCTTGCATTTGCACTTACGTTGTATGGCATTTCCGCACTACTCGGTGTGTATCTATGCATCGAGACTTCGTGGTGGTTACTTGTCGTAGGACTCATCTCGATGTTCGTCGGATATATTTACACCGGAGGACCACTACCGATCGCGTATACACCTTTTGGGGAAGTGGTTGCTGGCTTTTTCATGGGATATATCATCATTGCGATCTCCGCCTACTTGCAAATTGGTTATGTACCAACGGAAGCCGTTGCGATTTCGATACCTGTTGCCATCTTGATCGGTTCAATCCTGCTTGCAAATAATATTCGGGACTTGGATAATGACAAGGTCAACGGACGAAAAACGATTGCCTGTCTTGTAGGGCATCGCCGTGCCGTGTACGTTTTGATCGGATTTTTTGCGGCAGCTGTCCTGTCACTCATCATTGCTGTACTGGCATTCGAAGTCTCTTGGTTTGCCTTACTCGCGTTGTTGAGTATTCCGCTCATGATTAAAACGGTCCGTCTCTTCTGGGAGGACTTGCCACCAGAACAACTGATGCCTGGTATGGCGCAGACTGGTAAAGTAAATACGATTTTCGGATTACTACTCGCAATCAGTCTCGTGATTGCGAACATCTAAATTCAAACAAAGCAGCAGGCGATTCGCTTGCTGTTTTTTTTATGAGAAGATAGCGAACAGTTAGAAAAAAAGTGCTTCGGTTGTCACTGATTTAAAATTTTACTATAATTGAAGCAATGTGCCTGAAAGATCAATTCAAGGATCGGGAATCAGGAAATATGGTTAGAGGTGGAACTGGAATGAATAAAATCGCGGTAATCGGAAAAGTATTCGTCGACATAAAAGGAACTTCGTTCGCTCCTTTGCACAAGGATGCGAAAAACGTAGGAGACATCACGTTTTCGAATGGAGGAACAGGACGCAACGTAGCACAAAACTTAGCCGTCCTCGGGAATGAAGTTCGCTTTATCTCGACGGTTACGAATGATCAGATTGGCGTGGGAGTGCTCGATGAGCTGAAATCTTACGGTGCGAATGTGGATCATGTCGAAATGTTAGAAGATCATGGTATGGGTATGTGGCTAGCGGTCATGGATAACGAAGGTGACTTGCAAACCTCAATCTCGAAACAACCGGATGCGAAGTTACTCGAAGAGGCGATTTTACGTCAATCAATCTATGCGCTCGATGGAGTCGATGCCGTTGCCATCGATCTTGATTTGTCTGTTACAGTCTTGGAACGTTTGATTCATCTATGTCGCAAAATGGAGTTGCCATTGTTTGGTGTTTGTGGTCACTTGAGCGTCATTGAACGTAATCGTCATCTGTTACAAGGATTCACTGGATTCATTTGCAGTCGCGAAGAAGCAGAAATTTTGTCTGATCTGTCAATCGTGACGGTAGAAGATGCGATTCATGTAGCAAATGAGCTAGCGAAAAAAGGTGCTCCATTCACGGTCGTGACGATGAGTGAACTAGGGGCGGTCTACGTCGATCGTCGTACGGCGACGTCAGGTCATGTTGGAACGAAAAAAGTAAAAGTCGTCGACTCAACGGGAGCAGGCGATTCCTTCTTCTCTGCTGTCTTATCTGAATTGACAAAAGAAAAACCAGCAGAAGAGGCATTAAAGCTTGGCATGAAAATCGCGGCAGAAGTCATCGCTTCGACAGAAAATGGACTCGTTCCAGAAATGCTGGATGCCATTCAATGAATTAATTTTGAAAAGGGGTGGCGTCATGCCGATTCAACGAAGTGCGATCATTTTACGAAATGAACAGGATGAAATTGCGTTGATTCGACGGGATAAACCGAACGAAACGTATTATGTCTTTCCAGGCGGTGGAAAAGATGATGGAGAATCACTAGAAGAGACAGCGATTCGTGAAGCACATGAAGAACTCGGTGTCGACGTGGAGTTGAATGGCATTGCTGCCATCGTCCGTTTTAACGGATTCGATAACCCTTATTTTTGGGCGAAAGCAATTGGCGGTCGCTTTGGAACAGGTATGGGTGAAGAATTCGAAGAGGAAGGGTCTGGTTATACACCAGTCTGGATTAAACGATCCGAATTGCCATCATTGCCGATTCGTCCACCGTCTCTTGCCAAACAATTGGCAGAAATGACAGAACCGTTCTATAAATTGATTCTTTCTGAAAACGAATGAGGTTTTAGTTGAAATAAAATGGGAAAAGTATATTAAAACAATGAGGTGGTCTTTGACTGCCTCTTTTTCATGAAGGAGAGATGACGATGGCGCATTCACGCGATCCTAAAGGGCTTGCCTTGAACTTAAAGCAGCGAATGTCCGATCACAACATTACGGATTATGCAGGGACACTCGCCTATTACTGGTTTTTATCCATTTTCCCAGGTATCATTTTCGTCATTTCCGTCTTGTCGTTCTTTGATATTGATCGTCAGACACTTGAGTCGCAAATCCGGGACTTAGCACCGGGTGGGGCCGTCAATACATTCACGGATACGATTTTTCAAGCCATCAAGGATCCGCAGGGGGGATTGTTATCGATTGGTGCGATTCTTGCCATCTGGTCCGCTTCAAAAGGTGTCGATCGCTTGATCACGACAGCGAACCATGCCTATGGTGATTTCTCGCCACGTGGTTTTGTCGCAGCACGCGGGATTGCTTTACTACTCACGATTGTTCTCGGAATCGGGATGTTATTATTGATTGTCTTGAACGTTCTTGGTGGTCCAATCATCACGTATCTTGCGAATTTCGTTCTCCCGATCGATATGGGGCAAAAAATCTTATTAACGGTCTTGCGTTACGTCGTTTCAACGATTCTATTGATTGGTATACTGTCGATCTTTTACCGCGTCGCACCAAAGCGCCCGATTACCTTTAAGGAAGCGATCCCAGGAGCCGTCTTTGGTGTCATCGTCTGGCAATTACTATCGGTCGGATTTGGATTCTACGTCTCGAACTTCTCAAACTACAATCAGACGTACGGTTCGCTCGGTAGTGTCGTTATCTTGTTATTATGGCTTTATTTCACAGGATTGATCATCTTACTTGGTTCTGAATTGAACGCGTCATGGGAACGATTCATGAAAAAAGCGGATCCGAAGAAGATGGAAGAAAAGCGCTTGAAGGAACAAGCAGAACTCGATTCGATTCCGACGAATACGTTCGGATGAAGAGACAAAAAAACGTCTGACTGCCGTGTGGCAGTCAGACGTTTTTTTTAATGATTAAGCGGCTAATCGTTTTTCGGATACACGCTGTGTGAGAGTTGGTAAAGCATCCTGTTGAAGAAGACGTAAGCCATTCAGGATGACAAGAATCGTCGATCCTTCGTGTCCGACGACAGCGAACGGCATGATTAGGAACTGTGACAAGTTGGATGCGATCAATAGAAGGATGACACCGATCGCAAGCGTGATGTTTTGTTTGACGATCCGGTTCATCTTCCGGGCTTTATGCACGGCGTAGGCAAGACGACCTAAATCGTTTTTCATCAAGACAACGTCAGCAGTCTCAAGCGCAGCATCCGTTCCTTCACCCATTGCAATCCCGACATGTGCCAGTGCGAGCGCCGGAGCATCATTGATACCATCACCGACCATCGCAACGGTCCGACCTTCTGTTTGGTATTGCTTAATATAGCGCACTTTATCTTCCGGTAAGCATTCAGCGACGAAGTCCGTTAAACCCGCTTCACGCGAGATGGCTGCTGCCGTGACAGGATTATCACCTGTCAACATGATCGTCGCGATGCCGAGATTGTTTAAAGCGGCGATTGCTGTTTTAGCTTCCGGACGAATCGTATCACGTAATGCATAAAGTGCTACGATTTGTGATCCATTGCTGACATAAACGATTGTATGCCCTTGTTCTTTCAGTGACTGTTCAATTGTTACGAATGGATCGTCTAGACCATCGTGGAATGCTCGCTTGCCAATACGATACGTGACGCCATCGACAGTTGCTTCAATCCCGTATCCTGTCACATCTTTGAACGTTGACGGTTCGCGAACATCGGTTTTTAAGTGATTAACGATCGCTTGTGCGAGCGGGTGGTTCGACTGTGCTTCGATGGAAGCAACGGCTTGTTCGACGGCTCGGATATCGATTCCTTCCGCGTATCGACTTTCAGTAACGACGGGTTTACCTGTTGTCAGAGTCCCTGTTTTATCGAAGACGATCGTGTCGACTTGTCCGAGTGTCTCGATGTGTGCTCCACCTTTGAAGAGAACGCCATTTTTCGCAGATGCGGCGATTGCGGACAAGGCAGCAGGGGTAATCGACGCGACAAGCGCACAAGGCGAAGCAACAACGAGTAAAATCATCGCCCGATAAATGCTTGTCTCGAATGTCCAGCCGACGACGTAATGAGGAAAGACCATCATCAGGGCAACGACGAGGAGGACGATTTTGACATAACGACTTTCAAATCGTTCGATGAACTGAGCAGAGGGAGACTGCTCACTTTGTGCGTTTTGGACCATATGAATGATTTTTTGGAACAATGATTCATCAGCGGCTTTCGTCATTTCAATCGTCAAGACACCATTCATGTTGACGGTCGAGTTATAGACGGTATCGCCCGTTTGTTTTTCAACCGGAATCGATTCGCCTGTAATCGATGCTTCTTCGATTGCTGCTTGACCGCGAATGATGACACCATCGACCGGAATGCGTTCCCCGGGACGAACATAGACGAGGTTACCGATTACTAGTTGCTCGATTCCAACGACTTCAAGTTGTCCGTTTGCATTCAGACGCGTTGCTTCCTCTGGCTGTAAAGACATTAAACTTTGTAAAGCCCGTTCATTTTTATTCATCGTATAGGTTTCAAGAGCACCGGATAACGCGAAGATGAAGATAAGGATCGCACCTTCCATCCAATAGCCGATGGCAGCAGCACCGATGGCAGCTAAAATCATCAACAATTCGACGTTCAACGTTTTTTCTTGATACGTCTCCGTCAAGCCTTCCTTCGCTTTCGCATATCCTCCAATCACATATGCTGATAAGTACAACGTGACATAAACGGCAGACGCCGTATTGAATTTTTCGAGTCCGTAAGCAACTAAAATCAATATTCCGCTAAACAATGCTAGAATCAATTCGTGATGCTCATCCCAAGCATGACGGAATACGGAACGCTGTTGAACATCGGTAGTAGTGGAAGTCGTCATATTAAAACTCCTTTCAAAATGTAAATGAGAAATGAAATCATTATAGAAAGAGAATGAGAATGTGATATATCAATGAGTTTAACTGATTGATAATGAGTTTCATTGTCTCTAGATTATAATTATTATTATCTGTAGAATTACTATATCATGTTTCAGTGAAAAGGAACAGGAAAGGAACTAGAAAGATGCAAAAAATTTTAAACCATCGGATTGGACTCGTCGTCTTTGCATTATTGACGACTTTTTTGTGGGGAAGTGCGTTTCCCTTCATTAAAAAAAGTTATGACTTATTACAGATCACATCTTCCGAATACGGAGAGCAATTGCTGTTTGCGAGCTATCGTTTCTTTTTAGCAGGTGTGTTATTACTTGTCGTCAGTGTCTTCGTCTTCAAACAGACGATCACATTGAAGGAGCGGACTTACGCCTATAGTCGTCTCGGCTTCTTTTTGACGTTCTTGCAGTACGTCTTCTTTTATATCGGTCTATCTTTGTCAACTGGCGTACAAGGATCAATCATTGCCGGATCGACTTCGTTCTTCCAGATGTTACTGGCACATTTTCGATATGAAGACGATCGACTGAATCGATTTAAAGGACTCGCCTTATTCCTTGGATTCACAGGTGTCATCTTGGCCAACTGGCCACAAGGTGGGCAAGGTGTTTCGTTTGGAGTAGGGGAAGGATTATTGATCGCAGCAATGGTTTCCGGGGCGTTCGGTAACTTGGTTGCCAAAGAATACTCGGCACGTTATCCGGTGGCACCGATGACTGGATGGGCGATGGTCATTGGATCAATCGGTCTCTTTATCGCAGGAGTCATTCTCGATGGTCACGTCGCACCATTCACCTTTTCAACGCCAAGTGCTTGGATGCTCGTGTATCTTGCATTTTTATCAGCGACTGGATTTACGCTTTGGAACTTACTAATGAAATATAATCCAGTCAGTAAAGTGTCGTTGTTCATGTTCTTCGTACCAATCTATGGTGTCAGTTTATCGGCCTTGATTCTCGGCGAGACGATTCCACCGCAAGCGTTGCTTGGGTTACTCTTCGTTGTCAGTGGTATTTTAGTCTCGACGTACCTTCCGTTATGGTTTCAAAAGCGAGGTTGACGAAGATTCAGAATCGTGCAAAAATAGTTTCAATCAAAGTAACTCCCAATCGTTCGTTGCTCAAGCCGACCCGTTCGGCTTTTTTCTGTACGGTCAAGTGAAGACCGATTCGGCCTTGTCTGAAAGGCTAGTGCGACTATAAAACGGAAGGAGATGAAAACGAATGGAACGGAATGAGATCGTTCGAAAGATCATTGCCACTCGTCGTCCACGTGATGAGTTTGCCCGGTTCGTCGTAACGTGCGTCAGTCAGCAGTTGAAGGAAACCCATGGAGATGTGGATGTGGAAATCATCGAGGCGGAGAGAGGTTACGATTCAGTGTGGTCAATCAACGGTCGAGAGGTCGTCGTGCTGCTCGAGACAGAAGAGCTGAAGCGTGCAAAAGAACAGCCGTATGCGATCGACGATAAGCTCTGGCGGAGTTTTCGGCAAGAAGGAATTGTGAAATGAAAAAAACGGATCTTGCGCATCGATGGCGCAAGGTCCGTTTTTTAGATTCGGGGTGTCTCATGACGTTTGGCATACCGCAATAGAAGCGCAAGCGTCGTCAAGACAAGAACGAATAAACTGAAATACAGCATGGAAGGGAGTATGACGAACAGACTACCGGCAATTGGACCAAGAATCGAACCGAGACTGAAGGCAATCCCGGCAAGTAAGTTACCCGTCGGTAGAAGATGACGTGGTAGCTGTTCTGTCATATAGGCAACACCGAGCGAATACGTCGAGCCGAGTGCCATTCCACTGACGGCAAAAATCGCGAACAACCAACCGTAACGTTCGAAGGCGAAGCAAGCAGTGAGAAAAGCGACGGAACCAATCGACAGTACAGTGACTAACGTCCGACGTTTTCCGAAGTGATCGGCAAGTCGCCCCAGTGGTAGCTGCATGATCAATGAGCTGACGACGAATGTCGTGATTAAGGTACTTGTCTCGGATAAACCATATCCGTTACGCGTCGCAAAAACGGGAAAACTGGCATTCAGTGTGGCTTCGAGAAAACCGTATGTAAAACCAGGAAGTAATGTAAACCAAGCAGTCGATAGGACGAGTCGATACCGTGAAGCAGCACTTTGCAATTCCTCTGGCATGACGGACGACGGTTTTTCATTTGGCATACGGAATAATAAAATCAGAACGATGACGGTCAAAGTTCCTGTTAACACGAACGGTAACCAATCGATCACATCGACGAGCGGTGCAGCAAGAGGACCTAAGGCAAAACCGAGACCGAATGCCATCCCGTATAACGACATCGTTCGTCCTAACCGCTCGTTTGGTGTAATGGACGTTACCCAGACTTGTGACCCATAATGTAACGTCTGATCACCGAAACCGACGAGGAAGCGGAGAATTACCCAAGCGATAATGCTTGGGAGTAATGGGAATAAGAAGACAGCCACTGCGACAAGGGCAAGACCGAATGAGATGACAGGAATATAACCACGCCGTCGTAACGGACCTTCCATAAGAGGTGCGGCAACGATGACACCGATATAGAGGACGGCGGCACTGAGTCCGTTAATGAAAGCAGATGTCCCTTGACGTTCTAACAAGATGGACAGTAATGGAATCAGTAATCCTTGTGTGAAACCGGAAATGAAGACGATCGATAAGATGAGAGCAAAACGACGTGACACAAGTAACGACGACCTTTCTTTTTTCTTTTAGCATAACACGCCCCGGACTTCGAAAAGAGAGACCGGGGCGTGTTTCATTTATTTTCTTGTTCAAACCGTGTCGGACGAGGCATGTGCAGGAGATGTTCATCCCAATCTGTCTGATCGAACACTTCATCATGTTCGATACTGTGTGAAGCACGAATACCAACCATCATGACGAACAAGACCATACTGAACGTACCGATGATTGCGACAATACCTACGAGCCATTCCATCCCGGTCACCCCTTTTTATAAAACAGAATGTGTCTACTTTGTGACATTTTTCCCGGGACGCCATTGTTCAAAACCTTTTTTTTGATTCTTAAAGCCGACTCGATTGTTTTGTGAAATCAATCTCAGGGTAATATGCGTTTTTCACAAGCGCGTTCGGTCCAAGACACTGCACCGCAGGACAGTGACATGACAAGCTTTTATTCAGTTCTGTCTCTTGCCACTGGGCATACGCATCATTGAAGGACGTCTCGTGAATCGTACCGAGCGAAGCGAGTTCGTCACCGAAATCGGTTACGATGATTTCACCATCAAAGATGTTGACGTTAAGACGAGAACGACCATCAGGGTCATTGCGAACCGATACGTTTTTTTCTTGACGCAAGCGACGGTGCAATTCTAAATCTGCCTCTTCCATCGAACATGCGTAGAAAGGAAGTGTTCCGAACAACATCCAGACGTTCGGATCGCGGACGTCGAGCAAACGATGGATTCCATTGCGAATTTCGGATAAGCTAGCGGCTTCGATCATCGACGCGAAGTCAGCTGGGTACATTGGATGCACTTCGTGACGGACACAGCCCATATCGACGATTTCCTTATGGATCGCTTCAAGATGTGGCAACGTCCGTTTATTGATCATCGTTTCGGCAGACACGATGACACCACGTGCATTCAAGACACGAGCATTCTCTTTCATCGTTTCAAATAGTTTCGTTCGTGCTTCACGTGACGGTTTTCGCTCCATCATCGCAAAGCCACCATCGATGAAATCATCGGCTGTTCCCCAGTTATGTGAGATATGCAAGACATCGAGATAAGGGATAATTAATTCATAACGAGATAATGGAAGTGTTAAATTTGAGTTGATTTGGGTTTTAGCGCCACGTTCGTGGGCATACTTAAGTAAAGGGACGACGTACTCCTTGACGGACTTCATTGAAAGCATCGGTTCGCCGCCTGTAATGGAAAAGGCGCGTAGGTGTTCGATTTCATCCAGACGTTGAATAAGCAGTTCGACAGGGATTTCAGGTGACTCGCTACTGGATAACACGTAACCGACGGCACAATGTTCGCAGCGCATGTTACACAGTTTTGTCGTCGTGACTTCAATGTTCGTCAAACGGACCGTGCCGTATTGTTCAATGTCGCGATAAGCTTCCCACGGATCGTTCGCGATCGTGATGGGTGATGAATGTGACATAGATACTCCTCCTTTTTAGTTCTCCACTTCGTATCGTATGCTAAAATAACGTCGGAATCCAGCGGAAGAAAGGAAGTCTGAATAATGGGAAAAGCAAGAACTGATAAACTTGGTCAAATGAATGTGCTAAAATCAAGAATACAGCTTCTCTGTCATACAATCGATTCACTCGATGAATCATCAGATATCGAAGATTTGGAACGACTGATCGTATCACTAGATCAACTCAAGGCAAAAGTCGTTCGGTATGCGAAGGATATGAAAGAACAAGAAGAAACGAAAAAAGCGGTAGATTGAGACCGCTTTTTCATTTGCACAAACGGAAAGGATGAAATCGATGGCAACAAAAATCAAATTAAAGACAGGTGAGGTCCGTTCAGTCACGTGTCTACGGATGGGCATCAACGGTGAAGGGATCGCGACGCTCGAGCGACAAATCGTCTTCATCCCAGGATTGCTTGTAGGTGAGACGGCACAAATCGAGATCACGGAAATTCATGCGAACTATGCGAATGCGAAAATCTTAAAGCGTGACGATCGTTCACCAGACCGCGTGACACCACTTTGCCCAGTCTATAGTGTCTGTGGTGGCTGTCAATTACAACATATGAGTTACGATGGGCAATTGCGTTATAAGGAAGAGATGCTTCGCAATGCGTTCTTAAAATCAACGAAATTGAATGTCGAAAAGGCCGATATCCGTCCGACGATTGGTTCGAAGGAGTGGGGTTACCGCAATAAATCACAATTCGTCGTCGGAAAACAAGGCAATGAAATCGTTAGTGGTCTCTATTCTGCGAATTCGAATCGTCTGGTCGCAATCGATGATTGTGTCGTCCAAAATAAGGATACGCTTCGTGTCAACCAAGCTGTCACGAAATTACTCAACGATTATAAAGTACCTGTTTACCATGCAGCAAAACAAGACGGTGTCATGCGCCATATCGTCGTCCGGACAGGAATCAAAACGGATGAAATTCAAGTCGTGCTCGTTGCCTTTAAAGACGGCTTCCGTGATCTAGAGGGTTTGTCGCGCGATATCATGGACATTCCAGGTGTCGTCTCGGTCGCGCTGAACATCAATGATAAGTTAACGTCACGTGTCTTTGGAGAAGAGACGGAAGTCTTGCGTGGTGTCGAACGGATTGAAGAAGAGATGGGCGAGTTCACGTATCAACTGTCGCCACGCGCCTTCTTCCAGTTGAATCCGGAACAAGCAGAACGGATGTATGAAGAGATCGCGCGTGCTGCTGCTTTGACAGGCGAAGAACGTGTCGTCGATGCTTACGCAGGTGTCGGTTCAATCGGACTTTGGATTGCTAAGGGTGCAAAAGAAGTCCGTGGTATGGAAATCATCGAAGAAGCAGTTGAAGATGCGAATGCGCATATGAAGCAATATGGCTTTGACCATGCGCATTATGTCGTCGGTAAGGCAGAAGCATGGATTCCACGTTGGGTGAAGGAAGGCTGGATTCCAGACGTCTTTATCGTCGATCCCCCCCGTTCAGGTTGTGATACGCAGTTATTGAACGCAATGATTTCGTCTAAGGCGAAAAAAATCATCTATGTCTCGTGTAACCCGCAGACGCTTGCACGTGATTGCGATCATTTGATGAAAGCGGGATATAAGGTATCGTACATTCAACCGTATGATATGTTCCCACAAACAGCGCACGTCGAAGCGATCGTCGTGCTCGAAAAGAAGAAAAAGAAAAAGTTCTAAGCGCGAAAAAAGCCCGTATGCACTCCTTGAACGAGTGGACATACGGGCTTTTTTTCTGTGACTGCTCACTTACGTTTGCGAAACATAATCGAACGTGGCATCACATTCGGAAAAACGTTCCTTCAATTGACTGACGCGGTCAGCTGGGAGTGGACCACGTTCAATCAATTGCTGGTTCAAAGCGAGGTGTTCTGGTCGAGACGTTCCGATGATGGCCGTCGTGATTCCTGGTTCGAAAATTGTAAAACGTAACGCGGTCTCAAGCCAGCTAGATTCCTCGAGTGGATAAGCCAATTGTTGTGCTCGTTCCCAGTATGGTTCAACATATTGTCCGACCGGACGATCCGTGAAGCGCCACGGTGCATTACCGATTGGACGTTTGGCGATGACCCCGTGATTCAAAAGTGTAGGTAAGACTTGATCGACGCGTTGATCAAACAGATTGAAGGATGTCTGGAAACTATCGAAGCGTTTCGTTTTGATGGCATACTGCAAATCTTCTCGGTCACCAGAATAAGCGATGACTCGGACTTTCCCAGCTTGTTTTGCTTGTTCAAGCGCTTCGATGACGTCACTTTGAGCGAGGATTTCTCGACTACAAGAATGTAAGTGTACGATGTCGAGATGATTCGTTTGCATCGTCTGTAAGGCTTGATCGATGCCACCATGGACCGCTTCAAAGGTCCAGTCCTGCGTACCGGGAACATCATAGCCGACTTTCGTCGACAGAATGACGTCGTGCCGACGATTCTTTAGAAATTGTCCGACGCGTTGCTCCGATAAGCCATAGCCGCGTGCTGTATCGATCAGATTGATGCCAAGATCACGTGCTTGTTCGAGTAAATAAACTGCTTCGCGATCCGTCATCTGTTCTGCGCCGATGTGACCAGCTCCGAACCCAAGCGGGGATACGAATAGATCGGATGTTCCAAAACGTCTTAACTCCATGAACGATACTTCCTTTCAGACAACCTGTAGTTTTATATCGATGATGCTCGTTTTTGGCGATTACGATAAATCAGATAACCAACGAGTGCCACGCCTGCTATCGACCATTGGACGATGGACGAGAATTGCAAGAATTGATGGACAGCGAGCACTTCGACTAACATCGCTGGAATTTTTCCAATCGTACTCGCAGTTAGGAAGAGTAAGACGGAAATACCACTAGCAGCACTGACAATGTTGACGATGCCTGACGGGACAAATGGTAACAGCCGTAACAAGATGATCGTCCAAAAAGCTTCATGTCCTTGTTGTGTTTGGAGCTTTTGTTGCAAACGATTGACTCGATCTGGAAGCGGGCGACGAAGGGCATACTGCAGTCCTTGTCGGTAAATTAGGAACGCACAAACCGCACCTAAGACTTCACCGGTGAAAGAGAGCAATGTGCCGATCCATAATCCGAAATAGACGAGATTCGCAGCGGTGACGAACGTACTCGGTAGGACACCAAGTACACTGACGACGACGCCGATCAAGACACTAACGAACGGAGCGAACGGTCCGAAGAGTTCAAAGGTTTGGATGACATGTTGTTCCATCATTCGAATCCATCTTCTTCATCCGGAAGAAGTGGTAACTCGATGTGAACAGTCGTTCCTTCTCCAAGAACGGAGTCGAACCGGATCGTTCCATCATGACGATCGATGATGTGTTTCGTGATCGCAAGACCAAGACCGGTTCCGCCATCTTTCCGCGTCCGTGATTTATCGACGCGATAAAAGCGTTTTGTCAATCGATCAAGATGCTCTTCCGGAATGCCTTCTCCTTCGTCCCGGATAAGGCAATGCGTCCGGTCGCCGATCGTTTCAGTCGACAAGAAAATCTGTTTGCCAGGCGGCGTGTACCGTAAGGCGTTATCGAGTAAATTGCCGAAGACTTGCTCGAGACGGTCTGTATCGCCTAAGACGATTTGATCCGGATCGAGATGCATCACGAACGTGACCCCTTTCGACTGAGCAATTGGTTCCATCCGGTAGATGACATCCTCAAGTACTTGACTGAAGACGAGCGGTTGCTTCGACATCGGGTAGGAATCGCGCTCAAGTTGAGCGAGATCGAGCAGATCATTGACGAGACGTTGCAGACGTTCCGTTTCCCGTTCGATGATCTGGTAATATTGCGCACGCTTTTCTTCCTCCAGCGAATCATCCTGCATCATCTCTGTATAGCCACGAATGTAGGAGAGAGGTGTCCGCAATTCATGACTGACGTTCGCAAGGAACTCCTTCCGCTGCTCGTCGACTTCCCCAAGCGATTCCGCCATCTTATTCAGAGTTTCTGCGAGTTCGCCAATCTCATCATCCGATTGAATCGGAATCCGGTAATCAAAGTCACCTTGCGCGTAAACCGTTGATGCGCGCTTCATATCGATTAACGGACGAATGATTGTATCAATAATCTGACGACCAAAGATGACGAGATTCAAGACGATCAGCCCAATCATGAAGAAGATCATCAGGCGGAGTGGACGGAACGGTTCACTGATTTGTCCAAGTTCCAGGTACAAGATTAGCGTACCGACCAGTCGATTGTTTTCGATGATCGGAAATCCGGTCATTAGAATATCCGTTCCTTCAATCGGATGGGTCCGGCTCGAGACGACAGTCTCACCATTACGAAGCTGTTCGATGTCCGCATTCGTCAAAAAACGGAGTCCTGCCGGATTTTTCTTTAGAAAATCGATGAAGAAGACTTTCGATTCCGTCAATTCATTCGTATAAGTCATCCCATCATAAAAAGCACCAGATAAGCCTTCGGATTTGTAAATGTTGATTAGCTTTTCCCCACGGTTCAATAAGATATCTTCTTGCGTCTGAAGATAGAACCGGTCGTAGAGATAAAACGTCAGCAGGACAAATAAAATGGCAGAAAAAACGCTTGTAAACCAAATCGTAATCCAAATCCGGCGCCGGATCGTATAGCGCTTAATCATACTTCCTCGAATTTGTAACCGATGCCCCAAACTGTTTGAATCGAGCCACCGGCTTCCCCGAGCTTTAAGCGAAGTGTTTTAATATGCGTATCGACCGTCCGTAAGTTACCGATATAATCCGCACCCCAAATTTGATCGAGTAGCTGTTCGCGAGAAAAGACCTTATCATTGTTTTGAGCAAACAGATGTAACAAATCAAATTCCTTACGCGTCAGACTGACCGGCTTGCCATTGACGTGGACACTCCGACTTTCAGTGTCGAGTTCAAGCATACCGAGCGTTAAAGTAGAAGATTGATCAACTGTAAAGCGGTGAGAACGACGAAGAGTCGCTTCGATACGAGCAAGCAATTCTCGGGGACTGAATGGTTTTGTAATATAGTCATCAGCTCCGATTTTCAGACCGTGAATCCGATCGAGCTCGTCCGAACGTGCCGTCAGCATGATGATCGGAACATTTGAGAACTCACGGATGCGCATACAGGCTGTCAAGCCGTCCATTTCCGGCATCATGACATCGAGTAGAACGAGATGGAATGTATTTTGTTGAATGAGATGGATCGCTTCTTGTCCGTTAGAAGCTGTCATCGTCGTGTAGTGTTCTTTTTCGAGATTCGAGACGAGAAGGTCACGCATTTGTGCTTCATCATCTACTACGAGAATATTAAACGATTCTGGCATTAGTCTTCGCTCCATTTCCTGTAGAAGAAAAGGTTTCTTCCATAAAGATAATTTTCTTATTTATCATACCATTTCAAACTTTATAAACGCATGCGTGGACGCAAAAAAGCATGAGAGACAAGGCTCTCATGCTTCGAGTTGTTGATGATCGTATAGTGTTTCGAGTTCCCGACCATGAATGTACATGTGGAAACTAGATTTTGAGACTTCATATAGCGTGAACTGCGTCTCGCCAGCATTCAATTGCTCAAGAAGCGCAGGGCGCAACTCATCCGCACAAAATGCATACGGCAATTTTTCAGCTGCTTTTTGTGACCGAATGTTGCTTTTGCGAATTTTCATGAAGACACTCTCATATCCAAGCTCGAAGAACAGCTCAGAGAAAAAGGCTTCTTTCGCTAAATGATTGTATCCTTTACCATGATACGGTTTACCTAACCATGTACCGAGAAACCCATATTGTCCTTCGATATCGAGTAAACTGATCGTACCAATCGGTTGATCGAATTCATCTAGGATAGTACGTGATACGATTTCGCCACGTTCTTCCTCTTCGATTGCCTGCTTTGTAGTAAACAGAAATTCATCAAAGTACCGTGTTTTTTGGCGGACGTACGGATATACGTCTTGATGCTGCATCAGTTCGAACAAATCAGCGCAGTCGCTCAGCTCCCGTTGCTTGAGCATACTTCCATTCCTCCTTTTAGGACCGCAAGAATGATTGTCGAAAGCTACCTGTCTGACTCGTTTGAACCGCGCATGGTATGCCTTCTTCAGTTGTCGGATAAGATAATATTACCTTCTTTTTTTTAAATTGCAAGAAAATAATTTTTGTGAAAAAAGATACAAAAACAAGATGTTTTCCATAAGCGTTTAAAACCCCCGCTAGGTGTAAAAAACACCTAGCGGGGGGCGGATTAAGTCAAGTTCAGTTGAGCGTGTTCAAAAATGATTTTTCCATCGATCATCGTCATGAGCGGCTTCGCTAAATAGTCGAGTGGGAAGTGACTCCACAAGACGAGATCCGCGTCTTTTCCGATCTCAATCGATCCGACCCGATCGTCCACACCGAGCGAACGGGCTGGATGAATCGTGATCGCGCGTAAAGCGACATCGACCGGTAGACCTTCTCGTGCGGCAAGACCGGCGCAAAGGTTCAAGTACTGGACAGGTGTGTACGGATGATCGGTCGTAATCGAGATTTCAAGACCATGTTCGTGAAGAACTCGATACGTTTCCCATGTTTTATTCTTCAGTTCGATTTTAGATTTTCGTGTAAAGGTTGGACCGACCGTCACTTTTTCGATCGGTAGCTGTTCCATCTCTTTTGCAACGAGATGACCTTCCGTACAATGTTCGATGCGTAAATCAAGATCAAACTCTTCCGCAAAACGGATAGCAGAAAGGATGTCATCTGCTCGATGCGCATGTACACGAAGCGGCATTTTGTGATCAAGGACCCGTTTGATCATTTGATGGGCGAACGTTTCAGAAACCGGCTGCGTCCGAACTTCAAGAAAGGCTTCGCGCAACATCCCCATGATGCCCATCCGTGTCAGTTCACCAGCACGACCAGCACTATGGACACGTTTCGGGTTTTCACCGAGTGCCACCTTCAGACCCGCGTACTTTCGCAGGATCATATCATCGATGAACCGTCCGTGCGTCTTGATGACACTCGTGACGCCACCGATGATGTTCATGCTACCGGGCATGACTTGAACGGTCGTGATCCCATGTTGAACGGCTTCCTTAAAGCCTTCATCAAGCGGGTAGACGCCATCAATGGCACGAAGATGAGGTGTCATCGCGAAAATCGTCTCATTCGCATCATTTCCGACTGTTCCGGTACCTTCATCATATAATCCAAGGTGTGTATGGGCATCGATAAAACCGGGCAATAAAAAGTGACCTTCTGCTTCAATGACTTGATCGCTTTCTAAATGATCCAGTAATTCACCGATTTCAATGATTTTCCCATCACGAATGCGGATGTCCCCGTAAAAACTGTCCGAAGTAATCGGATAGATATGTGCATTTCGAATCAAGATATCCAAGTATCGTCCACCCCTGTACTAGTTTGAATGCTCGATTGCTCGTAACGCATCCTTTAGTTCAGCATACCGAAACTTGTATCCGTTTTCGAGCGCTTTTTTTGGAACGACACGAGCTCCTTCTAGTACAATCGTACTCTTTTCGCCGAGTGCGAGTTCTAACGCGAAGCGTGGCGCCGGGAGCCAGTGTGGGCGATGTAAGACTTTTCCGATCGTCTGTCCGAAACGCCGCATCGTCTCCGGATGAGGCGCAGTGATGTTCAGCGGTCCTTCGACTGTCGGGGTCTCGAGCGCGAATAGGAATAACTCGACTAGATCATCGATGTGGACCCAAGAGACCCACTGCTTTCCGTCGCCCATCGTCCCACCACCAAACAAGACATAAGGGAGACGCATTAACGGATAAGCGCCACCGGCTTTCGTCAAGACGACCCCGATTCGTGGATGGACGAGTCGAATGCCGGCGTCAGCAATCGGGCGAGCAAGGTCTTCCCATGCGACACAGACATGACTTAAGAAGTCAGCGGTCGGTGGAAGTGGTTGATCTTCAGAGAAGGTCTGATGCCGATCCTGTCCGTAAATGCCAACCGCAGAAGCAGATAAGACGACGTCTGGTTTTTGGTCGAGTGCTTCAACGATCCGGACGAGTTCCTTCGTCGTGCTGACGCGACTGTCGAGAATGGCACGTTTGCGTTCATCCGTCCAACGTCCATCGTTGATCGAAGCACCAGCAAGATGAATGAAGGCATCGACGCCCTCTAAGTGCTGTTCCGGCTTTGCGTCTTTTGTCATCCACTTGATATATGTGATATGCGCATCGTTCGCTTTCGGATGACGCGTCAAGATAAAGATGTGATGTCCTTGCTCGAGCAAACGCTTCGTCAAGGCTTGACCAATCATACCGGTTCCACCGGTAATCGCAATGTTCATGTAATCCATCCTCCTTGAAATAAGTAAAAGTAGCTTCTTTCCATTTGTTCCCGTTCCATGGTTTCACTCAAACATAGACCTGCCTGTTCATGATATCGTAGAACTACCGAATCAGGTTAGGGGAGGGAACGACATGAAGATCAAACGGATCTCGACGCAGAAAAAGAACAGCGAACGATTCAATATCTATGTCGAGCGTGATGGCAAAGAAGAGTATGCCTTTGCCGTAGACGTCGATATCTTAATTAAATACAATCTGCAACGCGATAAGGAACTCGATGACGACTTCGTCAAGGAAGTGTTGACGGCTGAAGAACAGCAAAAAGCATATCGTCTCTCGTTGAATCATCTATCGTACCGCATGCGGGCGACGAGTGAAGTCGTCGCCTATTTAACGGAGAAAGAGACACCGGAGCATGCGATCAAACATGCAATCGAGCGATTGACGGAGCAACGCTATCTGGATGATCAACAGTTCGCACTTGCTTATACAGCGACGAAAAAAGCGACGACACCTCAAGGACCGGGACGGATTCGCCGTGACCTTGAGGCATTGAAGATACCAAAGACGGCGATTGATGAAGCGATCGTGACGTTTACTGATGAAGAGGAATACGAAAAAGTCCTGAAGTTTTTGCGACAAAAACAAAAAGAGCTTCAACGACGATCCGTGCGGGAACTGACACAAAAATTACAATTAACGCTTATGCAACGTGGTTTCTCGTCCGACTTGATCAAAGCGGGCATTGAAGAAGTGTTTTTAGCTGAAGAAGGTGACGAAGAAGAACAGGCGGCCCTTTATCAAGCGCGTAAGTATTATCCGAAATATCGGCAACTTGAACCGTTCGAGCGTGAACAAAAGGTGAAGCAAGCACTTGTTCGAAAAGGATTTCCATACGGTTTAGCAGCTCAAGTCCTTGAACAAGTCAAAGAAGAAGAGGCGGAATAATAAAAGCAAGACGAAAAATTGACAATTATCCGACAATTGTGCTATTCTACGCACAGACTAAGAAAAGGAGGAACCGTCCTATGAAAAAGCCAATTGGTTTCACTCATATCCAACAGCTGA
>NZ_DFQK01000030.1:0-13291 GCF_002377745.1 Exiguobacterium sp. UBA3491 | reverse complement strand
GTGAATACGACGGAGACTCTTGAGCGCGTTTAAGTAATTCATTTCATGTGCGAGCAAGGGGATTCGTCTCCCGAGCGCGCAGACGAACAAGAATGGATCATGCCCATTTCAAGGCATACTGATTCTCGGACTGCATCCGGAAATCCGTATGCCTTTTTGCGTGCTCGGAAAAAGTACTTCATTTTACAGTAAAGGGGGGACCCTCATGCGTTTATTTAAGCAATTGAGTTGGTTTCTTAAAGAACACAAATCATCGTATCTCGTAGCAGTCGTCTTGTTGATCATCACCGGCTTCATTGATTTAACGCCACCGTGGCTGATCGGTAAGGTCATCGACGGTTTACGATCAGGGTCGATGGACCGGACGACACTCTTACAGTATGTCGGCGGATTAACGGTCATCTCCATTGTGTCCTTCATCTTGACGTATCAATGGTTAGCGAAATTATTCGGAACGGCCTTTTTATTAGAACGGACGCTGCGGAGCCGCTTCTTTACGCACTTATTGAAACTGACGCCGACGTTCTATCAAAAGAATCGGACGGGAGACTTGATGGCACTCGCGACGAACGACTTAAAGGCGGTCGAGCGGACAGCCGGATTTGGTGTCTTGACGCTCGTCGATTCACTGAACATGACGGCAATCACGCTCGTCGTCATGGGGGTAGCGATCGATTGGAAGCTGACGCTTGCTGCCTTGTTACCGATGCCACTTCTCGCTTACGCGATGAATAAGCTCGGAAGTCAAATTCACGGGCGTTTCATCACTGCCCAGGATTCATTCGGAACGATGAATGACCAGGTCGTCGAATCGATTTCCGGCCTGCGTGTCATCCGCTCATTCGTACAAGAACCAGTCGATGTTAAACGGTTCGATGATGTCACGACGGATGTTTTTGAGAAAAATATGCACGTCGCAAAAATCGATGTCTTATTTGAACCGATCATCAAGCTGCTCGTCGGGTTCAGTTACTTGATCGGCTTATCGTTCGGGACATATCTCGTCTTTACGAACGACATCACGCTCGGACAATTGGTCGCCTTTAACATCTATCTCGGGATGCTGATTTGGCCGATGTACGCCTTTGGTGAATTGATCAATGTCATCCAGCGCGGAACAGCAAGTCTTGACCGCTTAGAGGAAACGATGAGTGTCAAACCGTTGATTGCTTCGACACCGCGGAAACACGTCGATCGCCCTGAACGGATCGAGATGATGGGTTTGACGTTTACGTATCCAGAGACAGCGCATCCGGTCTTACGAGATTTGAATATGACGATTGAACAAGGAACAACGATCGGGATTGTCGGACCAACAGGATCCGGGAAAACGACGTTCTTGCGTCAATTCTTACGTGAGTATCCAATCGGACGGGACATGTTGACAGTCAACGGTATACCGTATGAAGATGTTGCGCTAGAGACGGTTCGCGGATGGACCGGTTACGTCTCTCAAGAACATTTGCTGTTCTCAAAATCCGTCCGGGACAATATTCTGTTTGGTGCAGGTGAAGCGACAGAAGCTGAATTGCAGGAAGCGATTCGTCTCGCATCGTTCGAAAAAGATATCGAAACGCTGGAACAAGGACTTGAGACGATGGTCGGTGAACGTGGCATCACGTTGTCGGGAGGACAAAAGCAACGTCTGTCAATCGCGCGGGCGATGTTAAAAAAACCAGAGTTGCTGTTGCTGGATGATTCATTATCAGCGGTAGATGCGAAAACGGAATCACATATCATTGATTCGATTCGATCGAATCGCCACCAATCCACGACATTAATTGTTGCCCATCGCTTATCGGCAGTGGCACATGCGGACGAAATCATCGTCTTACAAGACGGAATGATTTCTGAACGAGGAACACATGACAGCCTGATGGCACAAAATGGCTGGTACGCTCAACAATTCGAGCGACAAAGTGAAGAGATGTAAGGAGGTGCCTTTGCATGAATGAATTGGAATTATATCAACTCGATCCGGCACGTCGGAAGACGACGATCCGTTCGTTAATCCGCTATGCGATGCATGAGAAAAAAGCAATTTTCTTAGGATTGTTTCTACTCGTATTAGCAGTCGGAGCGGAATTGACAGGTCCGTATATCGCCAAAGTCATCATCGATGAACATATCGTGGCAATTGAAAAGGACTGGGTTGAAGTTAAAGCGGACGGTGCGGTCACGTATGACGGTCGTCAGTTCGCCAAAGCACAGGATGTCTCGAAAAGTCAGATTGTTCGATCCGTCTCGATCGTTCAGACGGCAAACGGCTACTTTTTCGTACCAAAACAAGTCGTCAGTGGAGGAGAACGGAAAATTAGTGGGAATACGCTGACGGTCACGCGTGGAAACGATGTATACACGTATGACGGTATTCAAAAGCTGACACAAGGGCAGGTCTATGATTTTTATTCAAAGGACTTAAAAGCGATCGGCTGGTTATCGTTGATCTACGTCCTTTTGCTGCTTGCAGCAGCTGGTTTGAACTGGATTCAACAAATTTTGCTCCAACGCTCTGCCCATAAAATCATTAAACGGATGCGTCTTGATGTCTTTACGCATCTGCAACGGTTACCGGTCCGTTATTTCGATCAGACGCCAATCGGGAAAATCGTTAGTCGAGTCACGAATGATACGGAGACGATTCGCGATCTTTATCTCGGTGTGCTCGCCCGGGTCTTCTCGGGGATCATCACGATGGCAGGGATTCTCGTCGCGATGTTCTTCCTCGATTATCGCTTAGGACTCGTCTCGCTGATCATCATTCCGATCGTCTATTTCTGGATTCAGCTGTTCCAGAAACTCGCGACGAAGAATAACTTCAAGGTCCGCTCCCTCGTTGCCGACATGAATGGTCAACTGAATGAGAACATCCAGACGATGCCGATCATTCAGGCTTATGCACGTGAGAAGGAAGTTCTTGCTGAATTCGAACAAAAGAATGAAGAGAACTATCAGACACGGGCAAAGTTGTTACGACTTGATGCCTTGATGTCACACAACTTATCCTACTTTTTGAAAAACTTGACGCTCGCCTTGTTGATTTGGGTCGTCGGCGGAAAAAGTCTGACGAATGGATCGTTTTTATCACTCGGGATCTTATATGCGTACATCGATTACGTGTCCCGTTTATTCGAACCGGTCACTCAAATCATGAATCAGCTGTCACCGCTGCAACAAGCGCTCGTGTCAGCGGACCGAATGTTCCAGTTGCTCGACGAAAAGGGCGAGCCGGTCGAACAAGGTCGCGTGCCTCGTTTCAAAGGTGCGGTCTCTTTTAATAACGTCGAATTCAGTTACGAAGCGGGAAATCCCGTATTACGTGAAATTCAAATCGATGCTCGTCCTGGCGCGACGATTGCTCTCGTCGGTCACACGGGTAGCGGGAAAAGTTCGATCATGAACCTGCTGATGCGTTTCTATGATCCGTCAAAAGGACAGTTGTTGATTGACGGACAGGACGTGACGACTTTACCGAAACAAGCGGTTCGTGAGCATATGGGGATCGTCTTACAGGATCCGTTCCTCTTCACAGGAACGATTCGCTCGAACATCACACTCGGCAATCCTGATATTTCCGAAGAACGGGTACGACAAGCGATCGAAGCCGTCGGCGCGGATCGATTCATTGATCGTTTACCGAACGGGCTCGATGAACCAGTCATCGAAAAAGGTGCCACGTTATCAGCGGGGGAACGACAGTTGATCAGTTTTGCCCGTGCGCTAGCGTTTGACCCTGCCATCCTAGTTCTTGACGAAGCGACAGCGAGTGTTGACTCGGAAACGGAAGCGGTCATTCAAGATGCCTTGCTGACATTAACGAAAGGACGAACGACGTTCATCATTGCCCATCGCTTGTCGACGATCAAGGATGCGGACGAGATTCTTGTTCTCGATCATGGTCAGATCGTCGAGCGAGGATCCCATGATGTACTCCTCGCGATGTCCGGGATTTATGCGAAAATGTATGCATTACAAAGTAAGCGGAATCTAGAATTGAAATCAAGCTAATCCATCCAGTTTCTCCTCCTTTTCGTTTATACTGAAAAACGAAGAGGGGGAGTTTTTGGAATGGAGACACGGATGAGTCAATTATCGAAATACGAACTTGAGATGTTGATCACGAAATTAAGTGAACAAAAACGAAAAGCGGAGCAACACGGGAACGTCAGTGAAGTGGAAGTCGTGACGCGAAAAATCGCTATTGCGAAAAGTTATTTGATCGATCCGAAACGATTCGAACGGGGAGTCTTTTACCGAATTGAAGGAGAAGAGGCGCGATTTGAGTTACACTTCGTCAATGGCGTCATGGGCTGGGGACATTTTGAAGGAACTGCTCAAGAAGTCGCGATTCCGCTCGCATTATTCACAGGAGAGGGGGAGCAGGCATGACGAATCGAGAACAAGCACTAAAGCAACTGGCTGAAGAATTACTACAAGTAAACGACGTACTGACCCCTGACGAGGCATTAACATGGGTCGAAGTCTTATGGGAAGATTTCGAAGCAACACTCGCGCGCGCAGGTGAGAAGTATCAAGGTGAAGCCGTTGCAGTTCATTTCGTCGAGCAACAGATTAAACAGCATGGGGCGATGTTACACCGATTTAATACGACGAACGAAAAATTCAAGCATTTGATGACAGGTCGAAACGTCGAATGAAAAAAGCTCCGCACATCGGGATTTCCGTTGCGCGGAGCTTTGTCTTTATAATGCAGGGATGAACAGTTTTTTCTGCAAAGTCCGTTCGCTGAACACCCAGCCGGTATAGGAGCTGACGATTTCTTGTGTAGCAGCGTCGATTCTGACGACGGCAACGAATGGATAGACTTCCTTCGTGAAATAACGAAGGTTGGTGAAACGGTATTCGACAATGCCATCTTTTCGTGAGACCGTATACGTATGAATCTTCGAGAACTCAAGAAATGCTTGCAAGTCCGCGTTTTGTTTAACAATTTCGTACAAGGCGTCACCATGCGGTTCGTCCTTGATCCGGAAGTTTCCGCATTCGACGACGGTTCCACTGTTGATCTTAACGACGGAATACTCATCGCGTAAACGTGCTGCGACATGCCACTCATCCCATTTCATGCCAGGTGAGATGAAAAGCTTGTGTGCGCCGCGATAATAGCGCGCTGCGGTCGCAAGCGCGTCATTTCGTAACTTGAATTGAACAGCGTAGTAAATAATGACGATGGCAATTAAAATCGGGAAGATGACGATCGTCGCTTTCGTCAATAACCAAATCCCGAACGCGGCATAATACATCGTGAACAGATACGGATCAAATGTGTTGATGACACCCCAACCAATCCAGGATTTTTTAAACGGGTGTAAGGCTTGTGTTCCGTAAGCGTTAAACAGATCGACGAAGACATGAAGAGCGACAGCGATCTGCGCCATCAGCCATAATGAAGTCGGAGGTATACCGAATAACGTACCGATGACGATCGAAAGTAATAACGGCCAGGCGAGTAAGGCGATCAATCCGTGTGATTTTCCGCGATGTTGGCGCAAATAGGCGCTGTTTCCTTTGAACTTAAAGACAGTGTCGAAGTCAGGTGCGTGTGAGCCGACGAGCGCCGTCGTCGTCACGGCAGCAAACATCGTCGTGCTCGCTGCGACGTCAGGGTGTAGCGTCGAGATGGCGGCGAGACAAAGTCCCATGCCGATATGCGTACCAGTATCCAATGCGAATTCGCTCCTTCTATAAAATCGTGATGGTGAATCCATCGAGGTTCTGCCGAGTAATTTTTAATAAATATATCGTATCCAAGAGAAAAGAGGTAACCTTTTGACTGTCGTTCAAGAATATTTCACAAACTTTAATAAAACACAATTTACCACAGAACTGATTGCCTGGTTCCTTCGTGAACAGCGGGATCTCCCGTGGCGAAGAACCAAAAACCCATATCATATCTGGATTAGTGAAATCATGCTTCAACAAACGCGCGTTGATACAGTCATCCCGTATTATGAGCGCTTCACGAAACGTTTTCCGACACCGCATGATTTAGCAGAAGCGGATCAAAGTGAAGTGCTCAAACATTGGGAGGGCTTAGGGTACTATTCCCGTGTCAAGAATCTTCAAATCGCGGTTCAGGAAGTTGTTGAAAAATATGATGGGATCGTTCCGGACGAAAAGGAATTGTTCAGTCAACTGAAGGGTGTCGGTCCGTACACGACAGGAGCGGTTCTATCGATTGCTTATGGGCAAGCAGAACCAGCAGTAGACGGAAACGTGATGCGCGTCCTCTCACGTGTACTTGGGATTTATGAAGACATTGCTGCACCGAAGACACGGAAATTGTTTGAGGCGGCGGTACATCAATTGATTGATCCAGCTGATCCGTCCAGTTTCAATCAAGGCTTGATGGAACTCGGCGCGATGGTCTGTACACCGAAGTCTCCGATGTGTGGACTTTGTCCTGTTCAAGACGTTTGTTTTGCATATGATCGAAATGCACAGGAAGAACTACCTGTGAAGACGAAGAAAGGGAAGACGCAAATTATTCCGTATGATGCTCTTGTTTATGAAGCAGACGGAAAAATCGCAATTGAACAACGGGCGGAGACCGGTTTGCTTGCTGGCATGTGGCAATATCCACTTCGAGAAGCAGAAGAAGCGCGTGACGGAACGCTTATCGGGCATGTTCGACACATCTTTTCGCACCGGATTTGGGAGATTGCTGTCTATCGCGTGACGGAACAGCCGGACCAGACGATACTAGTTGATCAGGAAACGTATGCGACGCATCCGGTATCTGTCGCCCAAATGAAGATTGATCGACTATTAAAGGGGGAGATCTAATGCATACTTTTCGATTTGAGACGCGTGTCGATACATCAAAGAAGCAAGCGTGGGATTTTTTAAGTGATGCCAAGGCCTTAAGTCGATTGACGGTATTTCCGCAAGTGAAGACGTCGGGTGATACACGGACGCGAGCCGGGAACACGATTCGTCTACGTGTCGGAGTTTCACCACTATTTGTCTCGTGGACGTCTTGGATTCCTTTCGTAGAAGAATATGTCTTCGTCGATGTCGGTACAAAAGTGCCGTATCCGTTTCGTGCCTGGTGCCACGTGCACCGAGTCGAAGAACGTGAATCTGGCGTCTATTTCATGGATGAAGTGACGTATGCCTCCTTCTTACCAGCCTTCGTCATTGAAGCATTCATCTTAAAACCGATGTTCAAACAGCGAAAAAATGCGATTTTGAATCACTTTCAAGGCTGAATTCCGTCATTTTTCTGAAAAAATACCCTTTCGTTTTTCATGTGTTCTGAAAATGGGTATAATAAGCACGAGAGTATAACAGAATGGAAGAAAAACGCTTTAGAAAGGAGTAGCACATGAGTCGATTCCCAAAAGAAAGTAGCAAGATTGAGATTCAAAGTTTCAAACATAACGGGAGCTTACACAGAGTTTGGGAAGAAACGCTCGTGCTGAAATCGACGGAAGAAGAATTGATTGGGTTCAATGATCGTATCATGGTCAGTGAATCAGATGGTCGTCAGTGGCGAACGCGAGAGCCTGCAATCTGTTATTTTTCAACAGAACTCTGGTTCAATGTCATTTGTATGATTCGGGAGGATGGCATTTACTACTACTGCAACCTCGGATCACCTTCTACGTTCGATGAGAAAGATCGAGCAGTCAAGTACATTGATTATGATTTAGATATCAAAGTGTATCCGGACATGTCCTACATGATCCTCGATGAGGACGAATATGAGAAACATCGCCGTGAAATGAACTATCCGAAGGCGATTGATCGTATTTTAAAGGATAATGTTCAAATCCTGATCCAGTGGATTCGTAGTCGCAAGGGTCCATTTAACCCGGCTTTCGTGGATATGTGGTATCGTGAATATGAAACAAGATATCGGAGATGATGGTTCGCCATCGTCTTTTTTTAATTGAAGGAAGTGAAACACGTGGCAACACAAGCAAAACGTAAGCACCAAGGCTCGATTCGCCGCTATATGGCGTTCGTCAAGCCGTATCAAAAACAGATCCTCTTGACGGTCTTCGTCGGGATCATCAAGTTCTCGATCCCGCTCGGACTTCCATTGTTGTATAAATACATCATCGACCATATCCTAACCGGGAACACAATGCCGATGGCGGAAAAAAGTAAACAATTGGCGTATTTGATCGGAGCAGGTGTCTTCATCTTCTTGATCGTCAAGCCGCCGCTTGAATATGTCCGTCAATATCTCGCACAATGGTCAGCGTCGAAGATTCTATTTGACGTACGGAACCGATTGTTTGATCATGTTCAGAAATTGTCGCTTCGTTTTTATTCGAATACGAAAACCGGAGAAGTCATTTCGCGGATCATCAATGATGTCGAGCAGACGAAAGACTTCGTCGTCACAGGATTAATGAATCTATGGCTTGATATGATCACGATTTTTATTGCCATTGCCATCATGTGGACGATTGATCCGAAGTTGACACTCGTCGCCATCATTCCTTTACCCTTCTATGCCCTTGCCGTTAAGTTCTTTTACGGTCGCTTACGTGGATTGACACGGGAACGTTCGGCAGCCCTTGCGGAACTACAAGGTCATTTGACGGAACGGGTCAACGGGATGGCAGTCATTCGTAGTTTTGCACTGGAACCACACGAGAACAAAGCGTTCAAACATCAAAATGACGGCTTTTTAAAAGCAGCGCTTCGTCAAACGAACTGGAATGCGCGGACGTACGTCGTCGTCTCGACGATTACGGACTTCGCACCAATCCTGATCTTCGGAACGGCGGCGTTCTTCGTCTTGAACAATCAAGTGACACTTGGGACGATGGTCGCGTTCATTGGTTATATCGACCGTCTGTATGCACCGCTCGGTCGTCTCGTCAACTCTTCAACGACGTTGACACAGTCGATTGCCTCGATGGACCGGATGTTCGAGTTTTTAGATGAGCCGTATGACATTACGGAAAAACCGAATGCGCGTGAACCGAAAGATGTCCGCGGAAACGTTCAATTTGAAAACATCAGTTTCGCTTATGAAGAAGGCGGTGAGCTGGCGATCGATCGCTTGACGCTTGACGTTCAGGCAGGCGAACGGATTGCTTTCGTCGGGATGTCAGGTGGCGGGAAATCAACGCTCGTCAGTTTGATTCCGCGTTTTTATGATGTGTCTGCCGGTCGGATCACGCTTGACGATGTTGATATTCGTGACTTGAAGTTGCGAGGTCTTCGCGATCAGATCGGGATGGTCATGCAGGAATCGATTCTATTTAGTGAGTCGGTCCAAATGAACATCAAGATGGGGAATCCGGACGCGACGGACGAGGAAGTCATCGCAGCAGCAAAAGCAGCGAATGCCCACGAATTCATCGAACGATTACCAAACGGTTATCATACGCCGGTCGGAGAACGAGGCGTTAAGCTATCGGGTGGTCAAAAACAACGTCTTGCGATCGCGCGGGTCTTCTTGAAGAATCCGCCGATTCTAATCTTGGATGAGGCGACGAGTGCGCTCGATTTAGAGAGCGAAGCGATGATTCAAGATTCGTTAGCACGTCTTGCAAAAGGGCGGACAACGTTTACTGTCGCGCACCGTTTATCAACGATTACCGATGCCGATAAGATCGTCGTCATTGAAAATGGTCAGATTACGGAAATTGGCACACACGAAGTTCTCATGCAAAAACGAGGCGCTTATTTTGAACTGTATGCCATTCAAAATCTGGAACTCGTCGAATAACAAAAAACAGCGCCCCTTGCGAGGGCGCTGCTTTTTTAGTGAAGAGACTTAAAGTCGAGCAAAGGCACGATCGACTGCTGCGATCGTCTCTGTGATGTCGGCTTCCGTATGTTCTGTCGTCAAGAACCACGCTTCGTATTTCGAAGGAGCGAGGTTGACGCCTTCTTCCAGCATCAATTTGAAGAAACGTCCAAACATCTCGCTATCTGCACGTTCTGCACCATCGTAATCGATGACTGTTTCATCCGTGAAGTAGACCGTCATGGCACCTTTTAGACGGTTGATCGTAATCGTGACGTCATGACGTTTTGCTGCTTCCAGTACACCTTGTTCGAGTAAGGCACCGAGGTGATCAAGTTTTTCATAGACACCAGGCTGCTCAAGTAATTCAAGACAAGCGATACCGGCAGCCATGGATGCTGGGTTCCCTGCCATCGTACCTGCTTGATAAGCCGGACCGAGTGGCGCGACGTGTTCCATGATTTCTTTACGACCACCATAAGCACCGATCGGTAAACCACCACCGATGATTTTGCCGAGCGCCGTCATATCGGGGCGGATATTGAGTAGTTCTTGTGCACTGCCGTATGTGAAACGGAATGCAGTGATGACTTCATCGTAAATAACAAGTGCGCCGTGAGCATGCGTGATTTCGTTGACTGCAGCAAGGAATCCAGGTTGCGGTTCGACGATACCGAAGTTTCCGACGATTGGTTCAACGAGTACACAAGCGACTTGATCGCCCCATTGTTCCATGATTTGACGATATGATTCGATATCATTGAACGGTGTCGTGATGACTTCTTTTGCCGTCGCTTTCGTGACACCTGCTGAATCGGGAGAACCAAGTGTCGCTGGACCACTTCCTGCTGCGATCAGCATCAAATCCGAGTGACCGTGGTAACAGCCACTGAACTTCACGACAAGCTCACGACCTGTATATGCTCGTGCGACGCGAATCGTCGTCATGACGGCTTCCGTTCCGGAGTTCGTAAAACGTACTTTTTCAAGCGAAGGAATTGCTTTTTGTAGTTTATGTGCAAAGTCGATTTCTAGACGGTGGGGCGTGCCATAAAGAAGACCGTTCTGGGCAGCGTGTGTGATCGCTTCCGTAATGTGGGGGTGACCGTGTCCTGTGATGATCGGACCGTAGGCCGCTAAGTAATCAATGTAGCGATTGCCATCGACATCATAAAAGTAAGCACCTTTTCCGCTTTCCATATAGACAGGTGCACCGCCGCCGACGGCTTTGAATGAACGGGATGGACTGTTGACGCCACCAACGATACACTCTTGTGCGATTTCATATAACGCCTCTGAAGTAGGGCGAGTAGTGTGGGTAGACATGAAGATTCCTCCAATCGATGATTCGTGAAAAATATCACGATATGATTGTATCATGGACGTCAAATCCGGTGCAGAGCCGTTGACGGAATGCCTATTTGTAGGTAGACTAATTATAAAGATTACAATCTGATAATCAATGAAAGATAGAAATGAGGGGATGGACGTGGCTAACGAAATGCTGGATGACGCCGTGAAGTCACTTCGGGAATCAGGCGTTCGAATGACACCACAACGTCACGCGATTTTGGAATATTTAACGACGGGACACACGCATCCGACAGCGGATGAGATTTATCGTGCACTCGAACATCGTTTTCCAAACATGAGTGTGGCGACTGTATATAATAACTTACGCGTGTTTCGAGAAAAAGGAATCGTTGAGGAAATGAATTACGGAGACGCTTCAAGTCGCTTCGACTTCGTTACGACACGCCATTACCACATGATCTGTGAAAATTGCGGAAAGATCGTTGACTTCAACTATCCTGTGCTCGATGATGTCGAAACGGTTGCGGCGCACTTAACAGGCTTTAAAGTCGATCGTCACCGATTAGAAGTGTACGGAACTTGCCCGGACTGTCAATCGAATGTCCAATAAAAAAACGAGCTGCCTTAGCGGGGAGCTCGTTTATTGTGTTTATTATATTTTTCATCAAATTCTTTACCTTCAAGAGATGGATCCATCGTCAGTGGTTCATCGCAATGCATACATAAGTCGACGCGACCAAGGACTTTTGTTTCTTTTCCACAGTTCGGACAAGTGACGACAGCTGCCTTCGTTGATGTCAGACCAATCAAGAAATAGAGTGCCGTACTGGCGAGAACCATGACGAAACCGAGAAGCATGAGTAAGACCATGATGATCTCGAATTGTTTGAGTAATAGACCGCCATACATGACGAGCATCCCACCGAAGACGAGAAACATAGCTAAGTTTCGCGCGCGGTTTATTTTATTTTTACGTTGTTTTTTCAAGTGAATTCCCCCTGTTGTCAGTCTAGCATAAGAAGTGGGATTGCCTGAAGAAGGAAAGCTTGTTTTTTTGTCGAAAATGGTAACGACGAGTTCGTATAGAAGGGTGAGAAGTACATGGAACAAGCAACACGAACGATTTATTCGGAGTACGCGGCTTATCGTGAAACACAAGGGATCATTGCTGTTGAGAAACGGCAACCACGGGATTCCCTGACGGATCAATTTGATACACTTCTTGTTGTCATCACGAGAGACCCAGAAGTCGAGTGGACGATCAAACATTATCGACTGAATACACTAAAGGTGTCGTTACACCTCGTACATGAAGATGTGTTATCACGCTGGATTTTATTAAATGCCAATCGACGCGCGATTCACTGGATTGCTGAAGGGACGATCGTATTCGAACGAAACGATTACTTAGTTGACTTAAAAAGACAACTACTCGATTTTCCTGATGAGGAACGACATTTACAGATGACGATTTCCTTTGCTAAATTGTTGCGTCGTTTCCAAGATGGAAGAAACTTGTTTAGTCGCGGACATCATTATGATGCCTATACACATGTCCATCATGCGTTGCATCACCTGGCACGGTTATCCGTCCTCGAAAAAGGAAAACATCCTGAAACGGTCGTTTGGGAACAGGCGCGACTCGATGACCCGGATGTCTATAAACTATACGAGCAATTATTGATGAGTGAAGAGACACTAGATCAACGTATTCATCTTGCTTTGATTGGGCTTGAGCACCTTTTGCAGTCCAAGGTTTTATCGGGAGGACGCTATTTATTCGAAATTATGCGTGAACGGACGGATCCTTGGACGATGTATGAATTGATGGAAGAAGAACGATTGCAAGAAGTTAAAGTAGATTTGAGCAGCTTAATCGATTTCTTCATGCGAAAAGGTTTGATTCGTATCTCATATCAAACGACTAAAGGGGCGGGAGTCGAACTCGTGACGTATGAGCCGGTCGTATGACGATCGGCTTTACTTTTTCCTAGAATTGTTTTTGCTATATATAGAAGAAAAAAGATTTCAAAAGTTTTTTTAGAAAAACTATTGACGGTATTATACCGAGATAGTATATTAATACATGTCGACAGGGCAACACGCGCTGGACGGTGACGGGAAAGAAAAAAGATTTCAAAAAAGGATTGACGCTTAAGTTATTCCGTGATATCTTATTAAAGTCGCTGAAAACGACACGACGAACTTTGAAAACTGAACGATGAGGCAAAAATCGTATTC